>JARRPA010000206.1:0-4078 GCA_037383305.1 Gemmatimonadota bacterium
GTCGGGATACGGGCGGACTTCGAATGCCATCAGTCGAATTCCAGCGTCATCGGTTCGTCGTCCGGCGCGGCGAAGTAGAGTGTTCGCTGCCGGCCCGACGCCGAGTGGAGCACCCTCACGATATTTCGCTGGTCGTCGAAGCGGTCGAACAGGACGGCGTCGAGAAGGGTGATCACCCGCGGCGGATCCGCCGTGGGGTACTCCAGCAGGTACCACCAGACCGTGGCGTCCCCCTGACCCGCTTCCAGGTCCACGCCGCTGGAGATCACGTCGGCGGTCAGCTCGGCACCATCCGCCCGGATCGAGAGCGTGGCGCGCAGGTATGCGAGAAACGCCGAATCCGACTCGGGGGTCGGGCTCAGCTCGAACTCCGCCACCCCGGCGCGCGCGGCCAGCGCCGCCTCGAGATCATTCTTGAAGAGCCGGATGCGCAGGTAGAGCGCGCTCTCCTCCACGACCAGCTGCGCCGTCGAGAGATGCAGCGGGTGCGTTATTCCGACCGCGGCAGACGGTGGTTCCGGGAGCCGGTCGACCGGAACCGATGCGATGGGCGCGGCTTTCAGACCTCGCGGTTCGGGTATCGAGACGATCGTCGTGAGGCCGAGGAACGCGACGATCGCCGGCCCGGCTCGCTTCATCACGTGGCGGGGGCGACCCACTCGTTGTCGTCCCGGTCGATGTCCGCGAACCATCCGTCCGGGTCGACCACGACCTTCGTCAGCTCATCGTCGCTGAACAACCCGAAGACGAACTCCTTCTCATTCGCCCGCCAGACGTCGACGGGCAGATCCACCCGCTCCGTGTCGCCGTTCTCGAAGGTGATGTCCATCTGAACGGGCATCACGAGGCCGCCGTCGTTCTGGAGTCGAATCCGATAGTAATACCTTCCGCGCTCCGCCGATCCGAGCAGCTCCTGCGTGTCCTGCCGACTCACCTCGGCGATCCGCTGGTCGTTCGCGTGAGTGGTGTAGAACCACCCTCGCCACATCCAGGCGAGATTCTCTCCGGCCCCTTCCTCCATCGATCGGAAGAAGTCGGCTGGCTGGGGCTTCTTGAAGGCCCAGCGCTGCGCATAGCCGCTGAACGCGTCGTCGAAGACCTCCGGACCGAGAACGGCCTCCCGGAGCATGGTCAGTCCAGCCGCCGGCTTGGCGTACCCATTGTTTCCGAAGTCTTTGTGAATCAGGTCCGAGTGGGTCATGATCGGCACCTGGTCCGGATCGCGCATGTAGTCGACGATCGCCTGGGGCGACCCCCGCCAGCGCGGGAAGCTCGGATCGAGCTCCACTTCGGCGTAGTGCTGCAGAAATGTGTTCAGACCCTCGTCCATCCAGGTCCACTTCCGCTCGTCCGAATTCACGATCATCGGGAACCAGTTGTGACCGACTTCATGAATCGTCACGCCGATGAGGGCATACTTCAGCCCATCCGAGTATCCGCCCTCTACGTCCCCGCGTGGCCGCGCGCCGCAGAATGCGACCATGGGATACTCCATTCCGCCGGCTGGCCCGTTGATGTTGCTGGCCTTCGGGTAGGGATACTCGAAGGCCATGCGACCGTACGTCTGCAGCGTCTGGATCACGGCCGCAGTCGAGATGTCGCTCCAGAGGGGCATCGCATCGCGCGGATAGAGAGAATGAACGGCGACCGGCGGCTGATCGGGCCGATACTGAAATCCGGCCGCATCCCAGACGAAAGTCTTCGAGGAGGCCCAGGCGAAGTCGCGGACGTTCTCTGCCCGATAGTGCCAGGTCAGCATTCCGTTCTGCCGGGGCCTGCTGGCCGCCGTCATCACCTCGTCGGGCTCGACGATGAACACCGGCGACGGTCCTCGATACGCCCGGGCCAGTCGCTCACGCTGCTCCGCCGTGAGCACCTCCTCCGGATTCTGAAGCAGCCCGGTCGCGTCGACGATGTGATTTGCCGGCACGGTGATCCGGACATCGTAGTCGCCGAATTCCAGGTAGAACTCGCCGCGTCCGAGGAACTGGTCGGTCTGCCAACCGTTGACATCGTCGTAGACGGAGAGACGCGGAAACCACTGGGCGAGCTCATAGATCCAGCCGTCGCTCACCTCTTCCTTCCCACCGCGCCCCCAATCGGGAATCGCGAAGCTCCAATCGATCTCGAGCTCGGTCGTCGCCCCGGGCATCACGGGCGCGGGCAGCGAGACCTTCATCAGCGTTCCGTTGATCCGGTAGGGCGTGTCGCTCAATGCTCCGTCCGCGTCGACGACCTGTACCCGGGCGATCTCGTGTCCGCCGTCGAACAGATCGACGCCGAGCCACCGGCGCGCACGCGGATCGATTTCCTCGGGCAACGCCGCCCGCATCTTGTACGTTCTGCTGTGCTCCAGAGATCGAACGTTCTGATCGAGCTGAAGCCACAGATAGTCGAGGGGATCCGGAGAGTTGTTGTGGTAGGTGATCCGCTCGGTTCCCGAAACCCGGTGCGATACCGTGTCGAGCTCCGCTTCGATCCGGTAGTCGACCTTCTGCTGCCAGTAGCGCGCTCCCGGGGCTCCCGAACCGGTCCGAATCTCGTTCGGCGCCGGCCAGTCCTCGAGCGCGCGGAACATCGACTGATTCGTCCGTCCTGCCGAGTCCGGATGCAGCCAGTGCTGTGCGGCTGCCGGCGTCGTCAGAACCAGAAGCCCCGTCATCGCCGCGGCGACTGTCGCGACCCTCTTCGTCCACGTCCCGTTCTTCATGTCCCTGTGTCCCTCTTCCCCAATGTTGGTGCCTGTGGGTCCGACTCAGGTCGGAAACTGGAGTCTCCTTACGAATATCGCGAGTGCGAGCAGTCCTGTGACCGACGACAGGCCGCGTACCCACACCCGTTGTGAAATTCCGAGCCAGCCGACGAGGAGCGCCGCGACCAGCGACAGCGCCGCGACGATCGCCAGTTGCCCGACTTCGAGTCCGATGTTGAAGGACAGGAGCGGAAGAAAGATGCTCGCCTCGCCGCCCAGTGCCGCTCGCAGGAACGCCGAGAATCCCAGCCCGTGAATCAGACCGAACCCGACCGCGATGGCGTAACGGATCCGATCGTGGCGACCAGGCCGGTTCGCGATCGGCCCGAATCCGGCCTCCGCCGTCCCCGTGGCGGTGTCCGTCCCGGCCCGTATCGCGACGAAATTGACCAGGCTCGTAGCGAGGATCGTCAGTGGAATCAGAAGTTCCACGAGACCCGTGTCGATCCGGACGAGTCCGATGGTCGCGAGGGCCAGGGTGATCGAGTGTCCCAGCGTGAAGGCCGTGACCAGCCAGAACAGTCGGCGTAGATCACCCAGATACGAGGCCGTAAGAGCGGCCACGAATAGAAGGTGGTCGTAGCCCCCGGGATCCGTAATGTGCTCGAATCCGAGCCTGAGGTATACGAGAAATTCGGAGCCCATCCCCCACGTCGCGATCGGTGGTCAACGCCGGCACTCGCGTTCGTCGTGTCACTTCCAATGAACAGCCGAGCGGTCCGGGAGGTTGCAGGCACCTCACACCTGTCGGTTCGGGCGACGACGGGCACGCATGCCGTGCCACCGTAGAGATCACCCGGACCGGATCCGCGGTCGTGAGACGCGGGACGGGGACTTCGGCTCGACCCGGCGGTCGAAAAACGCAGTCCGGCGCCAGAACGTAAAAAGGGCCTGACCGAGTATACGGCCAGGCCCTAGGTGGCGCTTTAGAAGGAGTTCGTCCCCGTTCCGACGGCGCGCCTTCAAGCTGCATCGTCAAATCCGCGCCAGCCGACCGCACCCGGGGGAGAGACGGCGGGACGGTGAGTGTCGAAGCAGGAAGCGTGCCCGAATCGTGAAAGTCGCCGCCTCGATTTGCCTCTCACAAAACACAATTTTACATGGACTTACAAGATCGGGAGACGGACGCTTCCAATTCGGGTCCCTCGAGCGTCCGCAAATCGTCGCTTCCACGCTACAGGTTCCCGTCCCGGCGTTGCCACGGATCCGGGCAGTTGGAAAGCCACGAAATGCCGGTATGGCAGCCGCGGGAGCCGGGCCGGTGACGGTCCGGGGAAGGCTGCCGGCCTTTCTCCAAGCGCCCCCGTCGTTGAGGAGGCCGCCATG
>JARRPA010000207.1:0-4077 GCA_037383305.1 Gemmatimonadota bacterium
ATCGGCGACTCGTATTCGAGCATGCGGGCCGACGAGCCGCTGGAACAGGTGACGACCGGCTCTCTCGAGGCTCTCGAGAAATATTCCCGGGCGCTGGAGCTGTTTGCGGCGGGGACGGACCACGAGCTGGGCATCCGGCTGCTCGAGGAGGCAATCGCGGTCGACAGCGCCTTCGCCATGGCGTGGCGGAAGCTGGGTGTGGAAGTGGTCGGCGACCAGGCTCTCCGAGTCGAGGCCCTGGAGAACGCGTACCGCCACCGGGACCGGCTGACCGAGCGCGAACGGCTGTTGACGGAGGCCCAGTACTACTACGACGTGGAGGACGATCCTCGGAAGACGATTCCCGTCTACGAGGGGATGGTCGATCTCGATCCCGGCGACGCATGGGCCCTGAACAACCTCGGGGCGGCCTACTCGAACCTCGGGGAGTGGGCAGAGGCCGAGCACTGGTTCGCGCGCTCCGTCGCCGTCGACTCCACGATCAAGTCGATCACGAACGTCGCGCACGCGCAGATCCATCAGGGGAAACTGGACGAGGCCGAAGCGACGCTCGCGATCGCGGACCGGATCGCACCGGCCAACGAGCGGAACCTGCTTTCTCACTACGCGCTCGCGGCGAATCGGCAGGATTGGGAGGAGGCCGAGCGCTGGGCGCGCCAGATGCAGCAGTCCGGCGACCTCGCGTGGGCCGGAGTCGGGACCTTTCAACTGGCCAACCTGGTGGCAATCCGCGGGAATCTGACGGAGGCGGAGACGCTCTGGCGAGAAGCGATGGAGGAAGAGCAACGAGCCGGGCAGGCCTTCGCCGCCGGCCCCCTGATGCAGGTGTTCGATCTGAACCTCGACGTACGAGGTGACACGGCACGGGCGGTCGGGACAATCGACGAAATCCTGGACATGGCCGACCTGGATGAGATCGCGCCGCTGAATCGGCCCTACCTTTGGCTGGCGGTCTGGTATGCGAGGGCCGGAGCCCGAGAGCAGGTCGAATCGATGCGGGCCCGATTCGAAGCCGAAGTCCCCGAGGCCTACCGGCGGGGGCGCAGTGTCGAGGAATCGTACCGCGTACAGGACGCATACCTCCAGCTGTCCGAGGGCAAATATGAAGAGGCGCTCCGACAAATCCGGAGTGTCGACCCGGGCCGCTGTTCCATGTGCGGGTTTCTGGAGTCCGCCAAGATCTTCGAGGCGCTGGGACGGCCGGACTCCGCGATCGCCTACTACGAGGGGTACCTCGGGGCCAGCAGCACTCAGCGCGCGGCGTGGGACAACGAGAACCTGGGCCCCACCTACGAACGCCTCGCTGAGTTGTACGACGAGAAGGGCGATCTCGAAAACGCCTCCCTCTACTACGCTCGACTCGTAGAACTCTGGCAGGACGCGGACGCCGAGCTGCAGCCGCGGGTTCGGGCGGCTCAGGCGCGGCTCGAGGAGATCGTGAGGGAGCGCGGATGATCGGAGGCCGAACGCTGCTCCAGGTCCTCGGCCTCTATGCGGCGGGCTCGTGGCTCGTCCTCCAGGTAGTGGACGTCCTGACGCAGAACATGGAGCTGCCGGACTGGGTGTTTCCCTTCGCCCTCGTCCTTCTGTTGATCGGACTTCCGATCGTCCTGACCACGGCGGTGGTGCAGAAGCGATTGGGAACGTCGGCTGCGAGTCCGGCCGTGAGCGGAGAGACCCCGACCGCAGCCACGCCGAACGCCGCAATGGCGGTGTCGGCGCCTCCCGAAGTCCGCCGCCTGTTCACCTGGCGCAATGCGCTCGTCGGGGGCGGCCTGGCGTTTGTCTTTCTCGCGCTGGTGACCGGTGCCTTCATGTACATGCGGAACGCCGGCGTGGGGCCGGTGGGCTCGCTGGTGGCGAAGGGCGTGCTCGACGAGCGCTCCCCGATTCTCCTCGCCGACATCGAGGGCTCGGACCAGGAGCTCGCCAACGCGGCGACCGAGGCGCTCCGCGTGGACCTGTCGCAGAGCGACATCGTGCGGCTCGTGGAACCGGGAACGGTGGTCGAAGGGCTCGCTCGAATGGAGCGGTCCTCCGACTCCCGGCTCGATGAGGAGCTGGCGCGGGAACTGGCCGTACGGGAGGGGATCGCGGCCGTGGTCGCCGGCGACCTCGACGCGGTGGGACGGGGCTTTTCCCTGACCGGACGGATCGTCAGGCCGGCCGACGGCGCCGTGCTCGCCTCGGCCCGTGCGGCGGCCAAGGACTCGACCGAGGTCCTCGAGGCGATCGACCAGGTGTCGCGCCAACTCCGCGAGAAAGTGGGCGAGTCGTACGGCTCGCTGCGCTCCGACGAGCCGCTCGAGAAGGTCACGACGTCGTCTCTCGAGGCGCTGCGGAAGTACTCGGAGTCGATGCGTCTCTCGCGAGAGGGTGGAGACGAGGACGCGGCCATCGCGCTGCTGGAGGAGGCCGTGTCGCTCGACTCGACCTTCGCCTCCGCCTGGCGGAGCCTGGCGATCGCGCTCGGGAACCGCTTCCAGGAGCCGAGCCGGCAGCTCGACGCCCTCGAGCGCGCCTTCCGGCACCGGGACCGCCTGACCGAGCGGGAGCGCTACTTCGTCGAGGCGGCCTACCACAACCGCGTGACGGAGGATGACGAGAAGGCGATCGAGGCCTACGAGGCGATGTTGCGGCTCGATCCGGATGACCACGCGGCGATCAACAACATCGGAGTGATCCATTACTGGCGGGGCGAGCACGAGAAGGCGGTCGAGTACTACCGCAGGGCGGCTGCGATCGATACGACCGAGGCGCTCAGCGCCGCGAACGTGGCCGTCGCGCTGGGCAACACCGGCGACTACGAAGCGGCCGACAGTGCCTATCACGTCCTCGAGGACCTGCCCGGACACGAGCGCTTTGCCTGGTGGATGGCGACGTTCCCGTCCAGCTACGGAGAGTACGACGAGGCCGAACGGCGCCTGGCCGAACTCGTAGACTCGGACCAGCTCGGTGCGGCAGACGAGGATTTCGCTCTTGGTGCTCTGGCCTCCATCGCGGCGGTCGAGGGGCGGTTGAACAGCGCCTCCGACTGGTTCGCCAGGGCCCGCGACGCAGCGCGGCGCGTATCGCCCGACCACGTCCTCGGACGGGGCCTCCAGCAGGCGATCGTCCAGTTGCAGGCGTTCCGCGATACCGCTTCCGCGGTCGCGACGATCGACCGCACGCTCGAGGAAGTCGAACTTCAGAGCCTGCCCGTGGCCGACTGGTCGGCCGAATGGCTGGCGGCGATTCTGGCGATGAGCGGGCAACCCGATCGTGCCGAGGCATTGCTCGATGAAGCGACCGAACTTCTCGATCCCCGTCTCCGTCCGGCGTTCGCGAGGAACTCTCACGCTGCGCGGGGTGAGATCGCACTGACTCGCGGGGATCCGCAGCGGGCGCTCGAGGAGTTCCGGAAGCAACCCCCGGATGATTGTCGGCCCTGTGCCGCACTCGGACCGGCGCGCGCCTTCGAGGCGATGGGACAGCAGGACTCGGCGATCGCCCATTACGAGGAGTACCTGGTTCGACCCTATCACTGGCGGGTCTTTCCGGATGCCAGCTTCCGGGCCGATGTTCTCGAACGTCTCGGTGACTTGTACGAAGAGAAGGGCGATCTGGAACAGGCCGCGGGCTGGTACGCCCAGCTCGTCGAGCTTTGGCAGGATGCCGACCCGGAGCTGCGGCCGCGGGTGCGGGCGGCGCAGGAGAAGCTCGAGGAGATCATGAGGGAGCGAGGATGATCGGCGGACGCACGCTGGTCCAGGTTCTCGGCATCTATGCGGCTGGCTCCTGGCTCGTGTTGCAGGTGGTGGACGTTCTCGTCGACAACATGGGCCTGCCCGACTGGGTGTTCCCGTTCGCGGTCGTGCTCCTCCTGATCGGCCTGCCGATCATCCTCACGACGGCCGTCATGCAGAAGCGCCTTTCGGGCAGGGTGGCGGATACTGGTGCGGAGCCAGAGTCCGACGGATCGTTGGAGCACGGCGACGAGTCTGCTGCCGCGGTCACCGTGGCCGCATCGGCACCCGGTGGTACCTCCGAGATCCGGCGGCTGTTCACGTGGCGGAACGCTCTTCTGGGCGGTGGCCT
>JARRPA010000208.1:0-4062 GCA_037383305.1 Gemmatimonadota bacterium
CCGTTCGAAGCTGCTGGTCGACTGGATCCGAGACCGGGTCGAGTTTCTCGCGCCGGTTCGGGTCGCGCGCCTCGCCGAGATGCAGGCGCTCGCGGCGGGTGCGCTGTCGGTGCTCCGGGGCGACGAACCGGAGCTCGAGTACTGAATCGGCGGTCGGTGTCAACAGGAGGCGAGGACGAGGGGATGGCGAACAGAATTCTTCTGTCGGGCAACGAGGCGATCGCGGAGGGCGCGCTCGAGGCGGGCGCGCACTTCGCCGCCGCTTATCCCGGCACGCCGAGCACCGAGATCCTCGAGACGCTCTCGCGTCGGGGCGGAATCCGTGCCGAGTGGGCTCCGAACGAAAAGGTGGCCTACGAGACGGCTTACGGCGCGGCGCTGGGCGGAGCCCGGGCACTCGTGGCGATGAAGCACGTCGGCGTGAACGTCGCAGCCGACCCCCTGTTCAGTTCCTCCTACTCCGGCGTGAACGGCGGACTGGTCCTGGTTTCGGCGGACGATCCGGCCATGCATTCTTCGCAGAACGAGCAGGACAACCGCCAGCTGGCACGCGCCGCGAAGATTCCCGTGCTCGAACCCTCCGACAGCCAGGAGGCGAAGGACTTCACCCGGCTGGCCTTCGAAATCTCCGAGCGGTTCGACACCCCGGTCATGCTTCGTGTGACGACTCGCATCTGTCACTCCATGTCGCCGGTCGAGACCGAGCGAGGGGCGAGCTGGCCGAAGGCACCGATCTCCGACTATGCCCGGAACTTCCGCAAGCATGTCCTGCTTCCCGCCAACGCCCGCCCCCGGCACGACTTCGTCGAGTCCCGCATGGAGGAACTCGAGGAGTACTCCGCGTCGAATCGTGATCTTAACCGCATCATCTGGGGTAACCGGACGGTCGGCGTGATCACCGGCGGGGTGGCCTACCAGTACGTCCGCGAGGTGCTGCCGGGGGCGTCGGTCCTGAAGCTCGGCATGCCGTGGCCGCTGCCCCGGGCACTGGTGCGGGAATTCGCCGCCGGAGTCGACGAGCTCTTCGTGGTCGAGGAGCTCGATCCGTTCGTGGAAACGGAGGTGCGAGCGCTCGGTTTTCAGGCACTCGGAAAGGAGATCTTCCCGGTGACCGGCGAGCTGAGCCCGGATGCCGTGGCGCGCGGATTCCAGCGGTCCGGGCACACTGTCCCGGGGTTTGCTCCGGGAGGCCCGGGACCAGCCTCCGGCACCGGACCGCTGCCACCGAGACCGCCGGTGCTCTGCGCCGGCTGCGGTCACCGGGGCGTGTTCTTCACGTTGTCGAAGATGGGACTGATCGTGACGGGCGATATCGGCTGCTACACGCTGGGAGCGCTTCATCCGCTCGAGTCGATGGACGCCTGTCTCTGCATGGGCGCCAGCGTCGGAATGGCCCACGGCATGGAAGCAGCCCTGCGGGCGGCCGGAGATCCGCGTCGGGTGGTAGGGGTGATCGGAGACTCGACCTTCATGCACTCCGGCATTACCGGCGTCATCAATACCGTCTACAACGGTGGCTCGAGCACCATTCTCGTGCTCGACAACGGCACGACCGCGATGACCGGCCACCAGGACCACCCCGGTACCGGCGTGACGGCCACCGGCGAGCGAGGCCGAAAGGTGGACATCGAGGCGGTGTGCCGGGCCGTGGGCGTGGAGCGGGTCCGGAAGGTGGACCCCTACGACATCGCGGCGCTGGAGGCTGCGCTGGACGAGGAGCTCGGCGCCGATGAGCCTTCCGTGATCATCTGCCAGGCGGTGTGCCGACTCGTGGATCGGACTCCGATCGCTCCCTCCGTCCGACTGGAGATCGAGTGCCCGGGATGCGGCACCTGCTTCGAACTCGGCTGTCCAGCGATCGATGACCGTGACGGCGTGGCGGTCGTGGACGCCGAGGTCTGCTGCGGCTGCGGGCTCTGCGTGCAGGTCTGCCCCTTCTGCGGACTGCGGATCGAAGGACACGAGACGGCGGGCGTCCCGTGAGCCCGGAACCGGATCGGGATCTGGAGCCGGCCCTCCACGGCGCCGGGGTCAGGAATCTCGTCCTGGCGGGAGTAGGAGGGCACGGCGTTCTCGCCCTGAGCCGGATCGTGGCAGAAGGAGCGCTCGCCGCCGGCTTCGATGTCCGGAAGAGCGAGATCCACGGAATGTCGCAGCGGGGCGGGAGTGTGCTCAGCGAGGTCCGCTACGGGACGACCGTCCGCTCACCGCTCATTCCGGAAGCCGCCGCCGACCTTCTTCTCTCCCTCGAGCTCCTCGAGGCCCTGCGCCACCTGCACCGGCTGAAACCCGACGGCCTCCTGCTGGTGAACGAGCAACGCATCACGCCGGCTCCGGCCGGGTCGGGCCCGGTGGGGTACCCGGAGGACGCGCGGGAGAGGCTGCTCGCCTCCGTTCCCGACGCACAGATCCTACCCGCGCATGAGGTGGCCGCGGGACTCGGAGAGTCGCGTGCCGCGAACATGGTGATGCTGGGGGCGTTCGCCGCCCGCTCCGGCGACATTCCGACTCGCATCTGGAAGCAGGCGATCGAGTCCGCGTTCCGTTCCGATCTCGTCCCGGTGAACCTCGCCGCGTTCGATGCGGGCGTCGCGTTGGCAGACTCACGTTGAGCGGTCAGCCGACCGGGGAAGCCATCCGGTCCCTGGCCCAGCTGCAGCGGGCTGCTTCCGCAGGGCCCCGTCGTCGGGTCGCCGTGGCGTGGGCCACCGGCTGCGAGACTCTCAAGGCAGCCGTACTCGCTCGCGAAGCGAGGCTCGCGGAACCGGTGCTGGTGGGACCCGAGCGGGAGATCCGGCACGGCCTCGAGGAGATCGGGTCCGATCCCGATGCGTTCGAGATCCATGAATCGCCGGATCCGGTATCCGCCGCCGCCAGCTGCGTCGCAAGGGTTCGAGCGGGCGAAGCAGGCCTGCTGCTCAAGGGAGCCGTCTCGACTGCCCAGCTCATGCGCGCCGTGCTCGATCCCGAGGCAGGCCTCCGGACCGGCCGGCTCCTCAGCGATGTCTTTCTGTTCGACTTCGTCCGCAGCCCGACGCCCCGAATCGTCGGCATCACCGACGGCGGGGTGATTCCGAAGCCGGATTTCGCCCAGAAAGACCGGATCCTGAGAAACGCGGTGTCGGCTTTTCAGGCGCTCGGTGTGCACCGCCCCGCCGTGGCCTTGCTCGCCGCCGTGGAAACCGTGTCGGACGCATTCCCTTCCACCGGAGAGGCCGCCCGTCTCGCGAAGCGGATTTCCGACGACGCCGAGTGCAAGTGCGAAGTCGACGGGCCGCTGGCCGTCGATCTGGCGCTGTCAGCCGAGGCGGCCGCAGCGAAGGGCTTCACCTCGCCGATCGCGGGCCGGGCCGACATCCTGCTCTTTCCGGATCTCGAGTCGGCGAACATGTCGGCCAAGTCCGTGGAGTACGTCGCCGGCCTCGAACCGGCTCATTGCGTGGTCGGCGCAACGGCTCCCGTGCTCATCCCCTCCCGGTCCGAGTCCGCCGGGGCCCGCCTGTCGTCGATCGCATTCGGAACGCTGCTTGCCGGTCGCCCCTTCGACTGATCCGAGTCGCGTCGATCAGTCTCCACGCGAAAGACCGTACCAGACCAGGGATGCGAACTGCCGGCCCGCGGCCTCGCGGCCCCGACCTGCGTCGAACTCCCGGGTGGGCCGCGAGTCGAGGAACTGTTCCTCGGTGTCGCCCCGCTCGAGTGCCGCGCGCGCCCGGTCGCGGACCGTCACCAGCATCTTCTCGTACTCGGCCAGTTCCGTGGCTCCGATCACCGGGCCGTGCCCGGGGACGATCCGCTGATCGCCCTGTGCCCAGACGGCAATCCGATCCACTTCCTGGATCATTCCCTCCAGCGAGCCACCGGCCCACCAGTCGATGAACGGGTAGGCGCCGACCTCTATCAGATCGCCCGCGTGCAGCACGTTGGCCGCGGGAATGAGGACGGCGATGTCGGTCCGGGAATGCGCGGGCTGCACGCGGGCGATCTGATAGAGGTCGGCGCCTACCCGTTCATCGACTGGTGGGCCGGGGGCTCGCTGGAGGGAATGATCCAGGAAGTGGA
>JARRPA010000209.1:0-5609 GCA_037383305.1 Gemmatimonadota bacterium
GCCGCGCGCTCGGCCTCCGCCGACGGGATGGAAGGCAGATAACCCGAACACGAACTCATCCGATCGGTCCGTCGGCGTCGTGACGGGCGAGCCGGCTGCGAGCCGTCTCCAGCAGCTCGCTCAGGTACCGACCGTCCGCCGGAGCCACGGCGTACGAGAGTCTTCGCACGGCGGATCCATGGTCCGCCGCATCCAGCGCCCGGAGGATTCGCGCCGCGATCCTGCGGGTCGCCCTTCCGTCGCTTTCCGGGAGGCCGAGCGCGATTTCCGACCGCGGGGTCCGTCCCACGAGATCGCTCCCTCGTAGAAGTCCCCGGATCGATCCGATGACGGCGCGGGCGGAGGTCGAATCCGCGTCGGTCGTCGAGAGGAGCACGAGACCGAATGGTCGTCCATATCGCGCACAGCGTGAGAGCTCGGCATCGGCGGACACTTCGAATCCCCGCCCGTTGTAGGTTCCGGTCCGGGGGTCCCTGTACGGTCTGAAGCGGACCGATTCCGCCGCTCCCCCCAGGTAGCTGAGCGTCGCCGGATCTGCGAGAGGCGAGCCGGATCGGGCGAGCCGGGCCAGTTCCAGAGCTTCCTCCCGGGCATCACGGAGGATCCTCCGCAAGCGCATCGTGCCGGCCAGCGTGGGCCGACGCTGAAGGTGCGCCCACACCTCGCGGAGCTGCTCGAGCCGCTGCTGCAGGGTCCAGACGGGTTCTCCCGCGCCCTCCGACGGAATCGGAGCTTTTCCGCTCTCCTGGAGCGTCCGGAAAGCGTCCGCCAGAGTGTTTACGGCCAGTTCCGCTCCCTCGAGCGCAGCCGAGATTTCCTCGAACGAAGCCGCATCCGGACTCTCACGGCTGCGGCTCCACGCCTGTCGGGCCTTCTGCACGAGGTTGTCGAGGTCCCGGCCCGCGGCAACCAGGTCGCGAGGATTCGGGCTCTCGCTCTCCCGTGACGCGAGCGGGACACGATCGTCCGCCGGCCGATCGAGGCGGTCCGCCAAACGGTCGAGGGAGCGCCCGGCATCGGTAACGGACCTCCGCAGCGCCGCCAGGCGGATGCGAGACGGGTCGTCGCGGAAGCGGGCCCACTCGCACTGCAACTCCGCGATCCTCCGCTCCGCCTCACCGAGCCTCGCGACGATGTCATAGCGTTCGCGGCGATCATCAGGAGACGTCACTGAATCATCCGTTCCTCGAATTGAGATTCTGCCGCCATGCGCGTGCCCGAGCCGCGAAGTGCAATGGCGTCGAGGGCGGCCCCATCCGGCGGCCCGGTGCGAGCGCTGCCTGCGAGCCATCCGCCGGAGATCAGAGCAGGAAGCATGCCCGACCGCATCCCGGTCCCCGTTGACCTGCACATTCGGCAGGATAGGTTGGCGACGTGCTACGCGTAACGTTTCTGGGGACCTCGTCCTCCCGGCCGACCGTTCGTCGCAACGTCTCTGCGCTGGCTGTGCAGCGCGAAGGCGACCTCTATCTGTTCGATTGCGGCGAAGGCACGCAGCGTCAGATGATGCGATTCGGCGTGGGATTCGCGCTGAGAGAGATCTTCATCACTCACCTGCACGCCGATCACTATCTCGGACTTCCGGGTCTGCTGCGAACGCTGAGTCTGCAGGGTCGCAGCGTTCCCGTTGCAGGTTCGGGAGTTGCCGGTCGGGGCGGCCGTGCGTTTCGACGGGTACGAGATCGGCAGCTTCGCGACGGAACACGCACCCGGGTCCTTCGGGCTCGCCCTCGTCGAGCAGACCCGACCGGGCCGGTTCGCCGTCGAGCGCGCCCGCCGTCTCGGAGTTCCGGAGGGTCCTCTGTTCGGCCGCCTGCATCGGGGCGAGACCGTGGTGCTCGACGACGGAACCCTCGTCGAACCGGACGAGCTCGTAGGTCCCCCCCGTCGAGGCCGTCGGCTCGTGTATTCCAGCGACACGCGAGCCTGCGCCAGTGTGACGGCGGCGGCGGCCGGCGCCGACCTCCTGATTCACGAGTGCACTTTTTCCGAGGAAGAGTCTGCGCGAGCCGCCGAGACCCGGCACTCGACGGCCCGGCAGGCGGCCGAGGTCGCGGCACACGCCGGGGTGCAACGCCTCGTGCTCACGCACTTCAGCGCGCGACACTCGGAGCAGGCACATCGGCTGGTCAAGGAGGCGAGTGTGGTCTTTCCGGCCGCGGAGGCGGCGGAGGATGGTCTGGAGATCGAAATCGCGCTGCCCCAGGACGCGGGCGAGGTCGGCTCGTGACGAGCCTGCGTCTGCCCGGCGACAAGTCCATCTCTCACCGGGCCCTGATTTTCGCGAGTATGGCGGATGGACCCTGCCGGCTGACGAACCTGCCGGCGTCGGCGGACGTTGAAGCGAGTCGGGCGGCTCTCGCTTCCCTCGGCGCCCAGTTCGCCCGGTCGGATGACGCATCAACGATCACGGAATCTCCGACGGGATGGACGCGCGCCGAGGTGAGGATCGATTGCGGCAACAGCGGTACGACGGCTCGTCTGCTGGCGGGACTCCTGACGGGCCTCGGCGTCCCTGCGCTCCTGGATGGCGATGCGAGCCTTCGCCGTCGACCGATGGATCGGGTCGTCTACCCCCTGCAGTCCATGGGGGGAAGACTCGCATACACGGGGCCGCGCGATCGGCTTCCCGTCCGTATTTCCGCCCGGACCACGGGATCGCTGCGTGTGCTTCGGTACCGGGGCCGCGTAGCGAGTGCGCAGGTGAAGAGCGCTCTCCTCCTGGCCGGCCTTGCGGGCCGGACGGAAGTGGAGGTCAGGGAGCCGCGACTCTCGAGAGATCATACCGAGCGGATGCTCCGGGCGCTCGGTGCACCGCTGACCTCCGATTCGATGGAAGACGGGAGCGTCCGCGTCCATCTCTCTCCGGATGCGTCGGAATTCCGAATTCCCGCGTTCGATCTCGAGATTCCGGGCGATATCTCGTCGGGCGCATTCCTTCTAGGGGCCGGCCTGCTCGCGAGCCGCCCGGTTCGAATCGAGGGTGTCGGACTGAATCCGACCCGTACGCGGTTTCTCGATCTCCTCCGTGCGAGCGGCGTGCAGATCCATCAGGAAGTCACGGACGAGAGGCTCGGCGAACCGGTCGGCCGTGTGGAACTCGTCCCCGGACCGTTTACCGGGTTCGAAATCGGAGCGGAATCGCTGCCCGCCGTCATCGACGAGATTCCTCTGCTCGCGGCGCTCGCGTCCCGTGCCCAAGGGCGCTCGACGATCACGGCAGCGGGAGAGCTCCGACACAAGGAAACCGACAGGCTGGCAGCGCTCGCGATCAATCTCGGCGCTCTGGGCGTCGAAGTCGAAGAGTCGACCGATGGCCTGAGGATCGAGGGGACGCGTGCCGCGCTGTCGGGGCAGGCTCAGTCCTTCGGAGATCATCGCATCGCGATGGCATTCGGTGCGCTGGGTGTCGATCCCGACGCGCAGGTCACGGTGGATGATCCCGGGTGCTCGCGCGTCTCGTACCCGGAATTCGCCGCCGATCTCGAGCGCCTGCTCGATGGAGGGAGCGGGTGAGCGAGATCCTCATCGCGATCGACGGACCGGCGGCGTCGGGGAAGAGCACGACGGCCAGGAGGGTGGCCGAGCGTCTCGGTTACTGTCACATGAACTCGGGACTCCTCTACCGGTCGATCGCCTGGAGCGGGCTCCGGGACGGCTGGATCGACGATCCGGATCGATTCGCGCCGGAACTGAGTCGATTGGGTATCGCGCTCGAGCGACGTCCTCCCGAGTTCGTCGTCGAGGTCAACGGGGATGCTCCCGGACCGTTCCTTCTTGCCGCGCCGGAGACGGCACGCCGGGCCTCTCGGGTGGCGGCACGGCCGGAGGTGCGGAACCTGGTTCTTCGCGTGTTGCGGGAGAGCGGGGCAGCGGGTGGAGTCACCTGTGACGGAAGGGACATCGGTACGGTCGTTTTCCCGGAAGCCGACCTCAAGATATTCCTGGTGGCCAGTGCGGAAGAGCGTGCCCGCCGCCGAATGCTGGAGCAGGGACGGGATCCATCGGGTTCGGAATTCGAGGACGAGGTCCTGAGCCTCCGGGAGCGCGATCTTCGGGATTCACGACGGACTCTCGCGCCCATGGTTCCCGCATCGGATGCACTGGAGATCGACACCACGGAGATGCGGCCGGAGGAGGTGGTAGACAGGATCGTCGCGCTCGCTCTCGAGCGAGGCGCGTCGCCCGTTGACGATAGTCGAGATCCCGCCTAATTTATCGCGCTGTTTCCATGTGCCGTAAGAGAGAACCTTTAACCAAACGCGCGTCCCTCATCGGAGCGGCTGGCGGCTCGGATCCATTCCGAGGCCGGCCGATCTTTTTTCCGGTGAATTCGTGACGGCCGCGGTTGCAGAGAAAGCGACCTGAACCCCATGACCGACGATCGCACCCCTTCCGAGAACCGTACAGAAGATCCCGATTCCCCCGAAGAGACGGTCGATACGGAGTCCGAGGCTGACGTCGAGCCCCGGAAGGCGAGCTCCGACGACGAATCCGTGGATGCCTCTGCGGACGTCTCGACGGATCCCGAGAAGGAAGACCCGGCCGAGGAGTCCGCGGTCACAGAGGGAATCGAGGAGGAATCGCAGACCGGTCCCGAGGAGATCGAACTGGAATGGGACGGCGAGATCGAGCCGGATCCGGACTCGATGTTCGCAACGTCCGCCGACGGAACGCCGCTCGACCTCGACGCCGGGGAGTACTCGGACGAAGAGTACGAAGCGATGCTCGCGATGTACGACGATACGCTGCACGACATCGTGGAAGGCGAGATCGTCAAGGCGACCGTGCTCCGGAAGACCGACAACGCGGTGATCCTCGATGTCGGATTCAAGTCGGAAGGCTCGGTCTCGCTCGACGAGTTTCGCGATCCGGAATCGCTCGAAACCGGGGACGAGGTCGAGGTCTTCCTCGAGAGTCTGGAGGATTCGGAAGGCGTGGTGGTCCTTTCGAAGAAGAAGGCAGACTTCCTGCGCGTCTGGGAGAAGATCAAGGACGCATACGACAACGATCGCCCGGTTCCCGGAATGCTGAAACGCAAGATCAAGGGGGGCGTTACGGTCGATCTGATGGGAGTGGACGCCTTCCTGCCGGGTTCCCAGATCGCCTTGCGGCGGGTCCCGAACGTGGATGATCTGATCGGGAACGAATACGAGTTCATGATCCTGAAGCTGAACAAGCGGCGCAGGAACATCGTCGTATCGCGCAGGGTGATTCTCGAGGCGGAGCGGGCCGAGAAGCGCGAGGTGCTCAAGGAGGAGCTGGAAGTCGGGCAGGTCCGAAAGGGCGTCGTCAAGAACATCACCGACTTCGGGGCTTTCATCGATCTCGGAGGGATGGACGGCCTTCTCCACATTACCGACATGTCCTGGGGCAGAATCGGGCACCCTTCGGAGGTCACCAACATCGGGGAGAAGCTCGAGGTCAAGATTCTCGACATCGACTGGGATCGAGAGCGTATCTCGCTGGGCCTCAAGCAGTTGATGGCCTACCCCTGGGAGGACGTCGCCGAGAAATACCCGGTCGGAAGCCGCGTGCGGGGTCGTGTTGTGTCGATCACCAATTACGGCGCCTTCATCGAGCTCGAGAAAGGCGTCGAAGGGCTCGTG
>JARRPA010000210.1:0-5676 GCA_037383305.1 Gemmatimonadota bacterium
TCCAGCCACGGCGAGCCCGTTCGCGAACTACGCTCGCTTTCGAATCCGATCGAGCTCGCCGCCGGGGAATACGTGCTCGAGCTCTCGCGGGCCGATTGGCTTCCGCTCACGCTGCTCGCGAAGATCGAGCCCGGCGACACGACCGTTCGCGAGGCGAGCCTGCTTCCCGATTCCCCGATCTCGGCGGGGATGGTGCTGGTGCCCGCGGGCCCCGCGCCGGCTGGAGTCGGAGGCCTCCCGATCGAGGCCTTTCTGATCGACCGCCACGAGGTGACGAATCGCGAGTATGCCCGTTTCATGGCCGACGATGGTTATCGGACCGCCACTCTCTGGCGCGACTCGATGACCGTCGATGGGAAGCGTCTCGCACGAGCCGAGGCCATCTCGAGTCTCTCGGACCTGACCGGGGCCCCGGGTCCGAGACTTTGGTCTGGATCGGTCTTCCCCGCGGGCTCGGCCGACCATCCGGTCACGGGTGTATCTTGGTACGAAGCCAACGCCTACTGTCTGTGGGAGGGGAAGCGATTGCCGACGGCGACGCAGTGGTGGCGTGCCGCCCTCGGTGACGGAGACAAGCTGTATCCATCGAGATGGCAGGGAATGCCAGGGAGTGGATACGTCGCGAGCAGGCGGGAGCGCCTGCGGCTCCCAGCGTGGGCGGCTCGTGGCAGGACCCGGAGTACACGTTTTCCGTCGAGTGGCGAGAGTCTCTGCCGCTCGGCTTCGCCAACGAAACCACGGGATTCCGATGCGTTCGTCACATCGATCCGTAAACAGGATCGCCCTCTTCGCGGTGCTTTCAGTGGTCACCGCCGGCCGCGCCTTCGGTCAATGGGAATCCGACGCCTGGCTGGAACGGCCGGTCGATGACGCGACCTTCACGTCGTATCTCGACTTCTTCGCCTACGACCGGGAGCTCCCCTTCGAGATCCAGGTCCTGTCCACCGCCGATGAGGAAGGCATGCGGCGCGAAGCCCTGACCTTCGCGAGCACTCCGGGCGTCACCGTTCACGCCGACTACTTCACGGCGTCGACCGCCAGCCGCAACCGACCGCACGTGCTCCTCGTGCACGGCGGCATTCGAGCCGGCAAGGCGAGCATGCGACCGATCGCTGAGTTCCTGGTCCGACGCGGCTTCACGGTGCTGTCGATCGACATGCCCTATTTCGGAGAGCGCGACACGGGGTTTCTGGGCAGCTTCAGCGAGGCGGACAAGCACGAGAGGCTCTACAACCGGGAATCCACTTACCTGCAGTGGGTGATCCAGCTGGTGAAGGACGTCGGGCGATCCGTCGACCTGCTGACCGATCATTACGGGGCCGACGCCGCACGCATCGCCTATGTCGGCTTCAGCCGCGGCGCGCAGGCGGGGTTCATCGTGGTCGCCGCCGACGGGCGTTTCAGCGCGTCGGCGAACCTCTACGGAGGTCACTTCGATCGCAGCGAGACCGGACACCTCGCCGCCGCGTGCCCGGCCAACTACATCGGCCGCATCGCGCCGACGCCCTTGTGGCTGCTGAACGGCACTTTCGACGGCGATTACGATCGGGAGCGATCGGTGGAGCCACTGGTCCGGCACGCCGGCGAGCCGTTCGAGATGCACTGGGTCGAGACCGGTCACCAGTTTCCGCGCCCGGAAGACCTCGACGCGATGGCGGACTGGCTGATCGAGGCGCTCAAATGAGTTTCTTCGCGCCGCGATTTTTGTCTCGGCGTGAAATCCGGCAGCGCAGGGAAGTGGGAAGCGGGTCGCGATCCGGATTCGGATCCGCGCGTCCAGTAGACGAATGCGCCGACCAGCAGAATCCAGATACCCAGGGTCGGGATCGAGGCATACTCCAGAGCGTCGTTCAGGCGCCTGCCGAGGATGAACTCCGTGCTAAACGAGTACAGTAACAGGAAGCCGACCAACGAAGCCGAATACGGCCAGCGGGTTCGCGACGCCCAACCGTGCATCGTGATCAGGGCGAGTGGAGCGTAGAAGAACCCCATGCTGGGAATCCGCGAGTACGGAAGAAACTGAGCGGTCAGCGCGAGGAAGAACGAGTAGACCAGGATCCAGTCGGTACGCAGGCGCCGCCGGAATGCCCACCAGACCCATATGGCAGCCGCGACGACGAGGAGCTGGCCGGCGCGCAACGCATTGAGCGCGGAGGGCTCACCGAGGCCCAATGCGATCCGGTAGAACGCCGTCGGCAGCGATTGGTAGACCACCCGTGCCCTGTCGTTCTCGGAGCCGTACCCTGAGAGGACGCTCAAGAACTCTCCGTGAAGCTGCAGATTCACATCCCAGCCGAAATACAGCGCGGGAGTCAGAACGAGCAGGAGCAGGATTCCGGCCAACCACGCGCAGAATCGCCAGTCTCGCCGAAGCAGGGCGAAGCCGATCAGGAACGCGGGGAAGACCTTGATGTTGATGGCGAGCGCCAGCCAGCCGGCCGAGAGAGCGCGGTGTCCGAACAGGTACGAATAGCCCGACATCAGACACAGCAGGAAGATCGGAAGCGACAGGTTCCCCTGGTGGAACTGCCCGAGCGCCGTGTTGAGAAAGGCCAGCAGGAAGGTGAGCCAGAACACCACTCCGAGGGAGGTTTCCCCGATCTGGTAGCGGGTCCAGCGCTTGAGGAGGACGAGCGAGGCGCCCAGCAGGCCACCCTGCACAACGATGTACAGTAGCGCGGCTGTGCGCGGAGGCAGGTGGGAGAGAGGAGCACCGAGCATCGCGAATAGCGGCGAATCATAGAAGCCCCCCTGGCCGTTTCGCCCGGGAGTGTAGATCGCATCGAATCGACGCAGCGCGGCGTTCGTCCACGCTTCGTGGTAGACCTTGACGTCGTTGGGCCAGTCCAGCCCCTGGAAGACGAAGATCACGGCGACCAGGAGTCCGAGCCCCAGAAGCAGGCGGGGCGTATAGCGGAGCCAGAATTCCATGCCGTCACGGAGCATCCGGGGACCGTCGACGGCCGCATGGACCTTCGAGCCCTCTTTGTCCGTCCAGGCGACCGGCAGCTCCAGGATCCTGGCGCGCCGCGATTCGGCGCGGCCGATCATCTCGAGGTCGAACGACCAACCGGACTCGCCCAGCCGCTGGACCACGGACCGGGAGAAATCCCGGTTCCATGCCTTGAAACCGCACTGCGTGTCGGTGAACGCGGAGCGGTGGAAATGCGCCATTACGAAACTGAAGAGGCGACCCGCCAGCCGGCGGAGAGGAGGCTGGGGCCGTATCAGCCGGGACCATGGAGTGTGGCGACTGCCGATGACGAGGTCCGCCGAGAACTCCCGGAACAGTCGCGGCAGTTGTTCGAGTGACCGGAGAGGCGTCGCGAGATCACAATCGGTGAAGGCTCGGATGGGCGCGCGGGCCACGCGGTCGCCCGCCACGACCGCCGCCCCCTTTCCCGCGTTCGCGGGGAGTCTGACCCCCCGGGCCGTCGGGTTCGTCGCCGCATGTTCCTCGATCAGGGCGAACGTCGCATCGGTCGAGCCATCATCCACGAAGATCCACTCGATTCCGCCCTCGAACTTCGTCGTCTGCGATGCGAAATCCCGAATCGCGTCGAATGTGTCCGCAAGGCGGTCACCCTCGTTGTAGCAGGGGACGATTACCGAGAGATCTGGTACCAACGGCACACCGCCTTCCCGGAGCAGGTGTCGAACGGCATGGCGGGCCTCTCCCGCAAGCCAGAGTGGGCAGGCAGAGGAGTGTCCGGCAATCCCGGACGAAGCGGTCGGTTGCCCTCGACCGCCGGGCGCGCCCCGAAGTCCTTGCATTCTCGCACGGCAGAAGGGAGCTTCCGGACCAATCCGGATTCCGGCCCGACCGGTCACGATCTTCACGACCGCTTCCACAGCTACGAGAGCCATGACCTCACGCGACGCCGCGTTCTCGAGTCCCGGGTCTTCGAAGCCTCTCCCACCGCCGCTGTTTCGCTGGATCGTGCTCGTCGTGATCAGCCTCGCGATGTTCGGCAACTACTACGTGTACGATGCGATCAGCCCGATCGCCGACCTGCTGCGCGACCAGCTCGGCTTCTCGGACAGTCAGATCGGAACGCTGAACGCCATCTACAGCTTCCCGAACATCATCATGGTGCTGGTCGGTGGGATCATCATCGATCGGATCGGGGTCAAGAAGGCGACGCTGCTCTTCGGCGCGCTCTGCTTCATCGGCGCGGGGATCACGGCAGCGACCGGCGAGTTCGTGGTGATGGCGGCCGGCCGGCTGGTGTTCGGCCTCGGCGCCGAGTCCCTGATCGTATCGGTCACCGTGGGGATCGCCCGCTGGTTCCGAGGTCGGGAGCTTAGCTTCGCGTTCGGCGTGAATCTCACGATCGCGCGGCTGGGATCCTTCCTGGCCCTCAACTCGCCGACCTGGGCCCGTCCGGCCTACGAGAACTGGCAGTGGCCGCTGTTCATCACCGTCGGATTCGCGACCTTCTGCGTCGTAGGTGCCCTGGTCTACTGGGTGCTGGAGAACGGGGCCGAGCGGAAGTACGATCTCGGCGAGGCCGGGCTCGGCGAGGCCGGGGAGACGGACCGGGTGGAATGGGGCGATCTGTTCGCCTTCCCGCGCTCGTACATCTGGGTCGTGCTGCTCTGCGTGACCTTCTACTCCGCGATCTTTCCGTTCCAGACCTTCGCGATCAAGTTCTTCCAGGACGCGCATGGCGCCAGCCGCGAGACGGCGGGATTCCTGTCCAGCATCATCACCCTGTTTTCGATGATCTTCACGCCGCTGTTCGGTCTCTGGGTCGACCGGGTCGGGAAGCGTTCCCTGTTCATGATGTTCGGATCTCTTCTGCTGGTGCCGGTCTACCTGGTGATGGCCTATACCGAGGTGAATCTCATGGTCCCCATGGCGACGATGGGCATCGCGTTCTCCCTCGTCCCGGCGGTGATGTGGCCCTCGGTGGCGTACCTGGTCGAGGAGGCGAAGCTGGGGACCGCCTACGGGCTGATGACCATGATCCAGAACATCGGCCTGTTCGGATTCAACTGGATGATCGGCTGGGCGAACGACTACTCAGGCGCGAGCGCCACGAACCCGGGCGGCTACGCGCTCGGGATGTGGATCTTCTCGGTGCTCGGATTCCTCGGGTTTTTCTTCGCCTTCATGCTTCGGCGCGAGGAGATGGGCCCGCATTCGCACGGGCTGGAGACGATCACGGTTCAGTCGACGAAGCAGGCCGAGGCCGCGGGCAGATCGTAGAAGCCGGAACTGCGTCGCGGGCGCCGGACCCGTCTGGCCGTTGACAGGAATGGGCGGCCGAGTCGTTCTTGGACGGGAGCGCCCCTCGAACGAGAGTGCCGATACCCGAATGGGAGCAAGACACGGATGTCCGAGCAGAACAAGGCAATCGTCAGCAGGTTCGTTTCCGAGATCTGGAACGCCGGAGACCTTTCATCCGCCGCCGAAATCATCGCGGACGACTACCGTCACCATTCCAGCCAGCTCGCTCCGTTCGTGGGCCGCGAGGGGCTGGCGGCCATGGTCGCGGACCTGAGGTCCGGCTTTCCGGACGGCCGGTTCACCGTCGAGAAGGAGCTCGCCGAGGGCGACATGGTGGCGCACCGCTGGACCTTTCGCGGCACGCACAGCGCGGACTGGAACGGGATCCCGGCCACGGGCAGGAAGGTGGAGTTCAACGGCACGGCGATCAGCCACCTGAAGGA
>JARRPA010000211.1:0-4251 GCA_037383305.1 Gemmatimonadota bacterium
TGATTCATCCATGTCCAGTAATCAGAATCAACCGAATAACCGGAATACCATTCGAACGAAGTCAGGGATGTCAGAGTATGTGAAAGCAGCTTCACTCCTATATTCTCCCCTCCGCGATGTGACCTGATCGAACGGCTTCCGAGGCGTCGAGATCAGCGACCGTTCGAGCGACCGACAGAATCCGATCGCACCCCCGGGCGCTGAGGCCGTGCCGACGAACCGACGTCCTCAACAACGACTCCCCGGCCGCGTCCAGACGACAGAATCGTCGGAGCAGGGCCGTCGGAAAGTCTGAATTGCACCGCATCGGGGTCGGTGCGGCGGGTCCGGCCTCGGCCGCTCTCGCGGCCGCGATGGCGCGGGCCTCCCGCACCCGGTTCAGACACGCCGCAGTTGTGGACTCCTCCCGCGGAGTGCCCCGGGACGTTCCCCATGGGACGGCGGCCAGGGACACGCGGATCTCGAATCGGTCCAGCAGGGGACCACTGATTCTGGAAGTGTATCGACGGACCATCCACGTTTCACATGTGCATCTCCCTGATGCGGAGTCCGCATCCAGCACCTTCACGAGCTCCTCGCGGATCCGCTCGGCGGACAGGGTGGTCAGGTGGACGACGCCGCTCTCGATCGGTGCACGGAGCGACTCGAGCACGCTCGAGCGGAACAGCGGCAGTTCGTCCAGGAACAGTGCGCCGCAGTGAGCGAGCGAGACCTCGCCCGGTCTCGGCTGCGAACCGCCGCCGATCATCCCGCTCATGGTGATGGAATGGTGAGGCGCCCGGAACGGCCGGCGGTGGAGCAGCGGGGACCCTGTTCCGAGCAGCCCACCGACGCTGTGGAGGGAAGAGACAGCCAGGGATTCCTCCGGATCCAGCGGAGGCAGAATGCCCGGGAGACGGGCGGCCAGCATTGACTTTCCGGCACCCGGCTCGCCCGTCAGCAGGAGATTGTGTCCCCCTGCCGCGGCAATCTCGAGCGCCCGCTTCGCTGGTCCCTGCCCCCTTACATCGGCGAGCTCGGGCTCCGATTGAACGGCCCGGGCGGGAGGGGCTCCGGGCGACGGCAGGGTCCTGCCACCCGAGAGACAGCCCAGCACCCCGTCCACATCCCGGGCTCCGACCACCGCGCAGTCCGGGATCCCGGCGACCTCACGCAGGTTCGCCCGGGGGACGACCAGCAGCTGAAGGTCCGGCTGGTTCTGCAGGCCCAGGGCGATCGGAAGCACGCCGCACACCGGACGGATGCTTCCATCGAGACCTAACTCGCCCACGAGTGCGGTCGATGACAGGGGTTCTTCGGGTATGGCGCCCGCGCCCGCCAGGACGCCGACCAGCAGCGGCAGGTCGAAGTGGGCTCCCGCCTTCGGCAGGTCTGCGGGAGCGAAATTTACGGTGATCCTCAGCCCGGGAATTCGCAGCCCGCGTCCCGCCGCCACGGCTCGAATTCTCTCAACCGCCTCCCGCGCGGCCGACGGCGAGAGGCCGCTGGTCCGAATGCCGGGAGCGCCACGGCGGATCGTGACTTCGACGCGGACGCGGACGGGCGTCGCGCCGATGAGCGCGAAGGTGTGAACGATGCGAAACACAGGTCGGGATGGAGTCGAGCGTCAACTCCGGCTCATCGGCCTACCGAACCGTTGCGCGGTCATTCGATGCGAGCACCGGACCGCGCGGCGGGAAACGGGTGCTCCGTCTCCGGGTCCATCCCCCGGAGTATCTTCGACCACAGTCCGGGGTGTGAGCGGAGCAGGTACGAGGACATCAGCAGGCCGGCCAGCAGATTCGCCGCGGCGACCGCGACCCAGGACGGTGCGTACGGACGGTCGATGCTGAAGCCCAGAAACCCCGACAGCGAGTAGAAGAACCCGGCGAGACCGACGAAGAGCATCAGCAGGAAGTAGCCCGGATTGGTTTCGGACCGGGACACCAGCCAGGCCGCGATCAGTCCGAAAAGGAGAAACGCGAGCAGGTGGATTCCGTTGAAGGCGATCACGGAGCCCGCCGCGGTTCCACCGATCACGGCCGATCGGTGCGAGACGAGGGGATCTCCGAGGGTTTCGGCGGTCCGGAAGATCGACTGGCCCGTGACGAGGTGAAGAATGCCGAAGAACAGGGCGATCGAGACGTATCCGAGGAGGCCTGCGACGAGACCCTCGGACAGCGTGCGTGTGCGCTCCGGTGACATGAAACGCCCCCTGACCAGAACTATGGCCTGGTTGTGTGCCTGCCGGAACATCGGGCGGGAGGGCGTGGAAGGCGCCACGGCCCGGTTTGCACGTTATGTCACAAAGTATTTTCTCCGGATCCCGTCCGCAACCTGGAGTCCCGGGTCAGCGAAAGTCGGCGATCTCCTCCAGCGGTTTGCGCACGAGGTCCGGTACTCGCGCCTCCGGCGACGGATATCCCGTCACGAGCAGGAGGAAGGGTCGCTCGTTCTTCGGCCGGTCCAGCACCGAGTTCATGAATCCCATGGGACTGGGCGTATGAGTGAGCGTCGCGAGGCCCGCGGAGTGCAGTGCCGCGATCAGGAACCCGGTGGCGATCCCCACCGATTCCTGCACGTAGTAATGCTTCTCCCGGGTTCCGTCCTCATCCTCGCCGTATCGACGCGCGAAAATCACGATCAGGCAGGGCGCAGTCTCGAGAAACGGCTTGCTGGCATCGGTTCCGAGAGGCTCCAGGGCCGCGAGCCAGTCCTCCGGCGCTTTGCCACCGTAGAATTTCCTCTCTTCCTTCTCCGCCGCGACCCGGATCTCCTTCTTCAGGGCCGGGTCGCGAACGACCACGAACTGCCAGGGCTGTTTGTGGGCGCCGCTCGGCGCGGAACCCGCCGTTCGAATGCAGTCCTCCACCACCCCGGCAGGAATCGGACGGTCGGAGAATTCCCTCACGGTGCGCCGCCGGTCCATCAGCCCGTAGAACTCCCGGGCCCGGCGCTGCATCTCCTCGGGCGGCCTTTCGACCCAACCCGTCAGCCGAACGAACTTCTTTCTTTCCATCCCCTGTTCGTCCCCTCGATCGGAATCGGAGAAACTCTTGGTTCGTCGCCATGCGTCGCAGACCCGCGGATCCCGACAGGATTCGCGAAGTCTCTCTCCGGCGCCAGCCACGGCGGATTCGGCGAGTCGACGACATGACGGTTCCCTCACCCGCACGGTCCGCTAGATTGAAGACCGTGGATCCGAATTCGAACGCACCGGCGAGTCTCGATCGGCTGAGCTGGTCCGAGGCGGCAGAGTGGTTCCGGCGTGACCCCCGTCTGCTGCTTCCCGTGGGAAGCTGTATTCAGCACGGTCCGCACCTTCCGCTCGGCACGGACAGCATCATCGTCGAATCTCTCGCGAACGATATCGCACGTCGAACCGGTCTGCTCATCGCTCCGGCGATCCCGTACGGTGTCGCGTCGGAGTCGGATCGCGCGTATGCCGGCACCGCCTCGCTCGATCGAAAGACGCTCCACCGCCTGCTGAACGAGCTCGTGGACTGCTGGGCGCACCAGGGACTGGCGGAGATCGTGCTGATCACGACGAACGGGTTCGCACGGAACATCCAGGCACTGGCCTCGGTCGTCGCAGAAACCGTGCGGGTGCGCTCGATCGACACGCATGCTCTGGATCTGTCGGAATTCCTCGCTCAGGGCAATGCGCCGGAGCGAGCGGGAGAGCTCGAAACCTCGCTCATGCTGTATCTGGCCCCTGACCTCGTGCGGGAAGAATGGATTCTCGACTCTCCGAGCACTGCCCGATCGGACGGGGACATGACCGCCTCGGCTCCCGATCTTTTTATTTTCTGGACAATGGCGGAGTAGTCAACGGCACCAGGCGTAACACCTTCGAACAGTACAACCTCGGCTTTGCCGGATTCTTCAATGAACTTCTTGGCGAACTCGGCAAATCCCTTGCCGTAATCGCCTTTGTCATGGACGACTGCGATTTTGGTGTAGCCAAGTTTATCGGTGGCAAAATCGACGTCTACTTTTGCCTGAGCATCGTCGGGAGCGATTGTTCTGAAAAAGTTGGGATAATCTCCGCTCTGGGTCAATGCCGGATTGGTGGCGGAAGGAGACATGACCAGCATACCGGCATCGAGATAGATCGGCAGCGCGGCCTTGGTGGAACCGGAGCAGATGCCGCCAAGAACGATCTGGGCTCCGTCGGAAACCAGTTTTGTCGCAACATCGGTTGCGGTTTTGGCATCACAGACGGTATCCTCGACCAGCATCCGGGATTCGTGCTCGGCCTCGAGGACGGCG
>JARRPA010000212.1:0-4018 GCA_037383305.1 Gemmatimonadota bacterium
ATGATGCGGCCGTCGGCCAGCATCGGCACGGCGACCTCGCTGATCGCTCCGGGGATTCCCTGGATATAGTCGAAATCTCCTCCGTCCGTCGAGAGGTCCATGACCACCTGGGTCTCGCCCGTTTCGACACAGCGCCCCGTGACCCCCCGACCGACCGGGATCTCCAGGTAACGGGCCACGGCCTGGTATCCCTGTCCGGCCGCGAGTCGGAGAACCTGGGCGTCCGGATCGAGCAGAAGGATGGCGCACTGCGCTCGGGGGACGATCTCCTGAGCGATCTCGAGCATCGAGTTCAGCGTGGCTCCGATCGCTCCGCCCTCGCCGGCGAGCCGACTGATGCGATTCACCGCCTCCATCTGGTTGATCCGGGTACGCAGGTCACGCTGGACCCAGCAGGCGACGATCGCGAGCGCCGCCTGAGCGCCCAGAACCGTGAGAAGTCTCTCGTGCTCGGCCGTGAAGGCGTCCGTTCGCTCGGACTCGACGTTCAACACTCCCGCGAGCCGGTTTCCGACCACCAGGGGGACGGCGAGGTTCGATCGAGCCTCTGCCAGGCCTTCGACGTACCGGGGGTCCGTGGACACGTCAGCGACCCGCACCGCCCTTCTTTCCCATGCCGCCCATCCGGAAAGGCCTTCGCCGAGCGCGAGCGTGCGCCGGCGGAGGTTGTCCGCGCGCATGCCATACCCTCTCAGGCAGGCTGTCACCAGTCGATCGGAGGCTTCGTCGTACAACATCAGTGCCGCGTGCTCGGCACCGATCAGTCTCTGGGCCTGGTCCAGCACCTCGTCGAGCAGATCGTCGATGCAGTCACGCAGGCCGATCGCACGAGAACTCTCGTACAATTCGGCAAGTAAGTCGTCATGCTCTGGCAGATCACGGGGTCCCGCGGGCAAGTACTCCTCCGGGCATCAGGCCTTGCAGCCGGCGAAATCGCTCACCGGAGCAGGCTCTTGCCGAAGGCCCGAACGGTGAGAACCGGGCATTCGGCCCGGCGGACGATCTTCTCGCTCACGCTTCCCAGCAGGACGTGTGCCAGCCCGGTGAGCCCGTGGGTCGCGATCACTATCAGACCGGTGTCGTTGCGTTCGGCGAACTCGAGGATGCTCGAGACGGCGCGTCCGTCGACCACGTGCAGCGTGCAGGGTACGTCGGGACCCGCTGTCTCGCCGACGAACGTGGCGAGAGCTTCGCGAAGGCTCGTCTCGACGGTGTGGAAATCCGGAGAGTCCAGGGGCATGCCCCCGAGGTAGATGTCCGGGTGCACCGGCCGCTCGAACACGTGAAGGACCTGAACGCCGCTTCCGTACCGCGCCGCCAGCTCCCGGGCCAGCATGAGCGCGCCACGGGAGTGCTCGGAGAAGTCGACGGGAACGAGAAGCGGGACCGAGTCCGGGTACGTCGAGTCCTGTCTGTCGGATCGAATCGTGAGAACGGGGCACTCCGCCATACGGACCACCTCCTCCGTGACACTTCCCAGGAGGATGCTCTCGATACCGCGGCGTCCGTGCGTACTCATCACGATGAGGTCGGCGTCGATCTCGCCGGCTTGCTCCAGAATGACCGGGGCCACGGAGATCCCTCGCCGCTGATGCCTGCGAACTCGCAGGTTTCCCGCAGATCTCGCTTCGAGTCCCGAAGCCATGCGGTCTTCGGCGGTCTGTTCGAGGCGGTTCCGGATCTCCTCGGCGTCCGGGAAGTGGTGGGCCGGATCGTTGGGATCGTCGGCGTGGAGCACGACTGCATGCAGGAGGTGCAGCTCGGCATCGAAGTCGCCGGCGAGAGCGATGGCGGCATCGAGGGCTCTCTCCGCGCCCTCCGAAAAGTCCGTGGGGAAGAGAATTCGCTCGATGGTCAGCATTGGGCCCCCCGGAAGCTCGGAGCCGGCGGGCGGACCCTTTCCTCGGTCCGCCCACCCGATCCGTAGGGTGATCTACTCTTCGAACGAGACGTCGAAGACGACACGCTCTCCGTTGCGAATGACGGCGACGGGCATCGTGCCGCCCGGTTCCGTCGTCGAGAGGACCTTCATGTAGTCCTCGATCGATGCGATCTCGGCTTCGCCCATGCCCACGATGACGTCACCGCGCTCGAGTCCCGCCTGACCGGCCGGTCCTTCGGGGCGGACGCCTGAAAGAAGCAGTCCCGGGCTTCCGTCCGACGGGCCGGCGTAGTCCGGTACGATTCCTAGCGTGACCTTGAACGACATGCGCTGGCTCTGCCGCTCCTTCGCTTCGACGTAGGTCAGCGGCTCCGAACGATTCGCCGTCGCGACGGCGACATCTCCGACGAGCGAGGCCACCCGGACTCCCCCCTCGGCATTGATCAGCTCGACGTCATCGCTCGGCTTGTGGTACTCGCTGTGGGTTCCCGTGAAGAAGTGGAGCACCGGGATGCCGGCCGCGAAGAAAGAGCTCTGGTCGGAGGATCCGAATCCATCTCCACCGATCCTGCAATCCAGCTGCCGTTCGTCGCAGATGGGCGCTACGATCTCGTCCCATTCCTCCGCCGATCCGCCGCCGAGCACCTGGAGCTTTCCGTCGGTAAGCCGTCCGACCATGTCCATGTTCAGCATCGCGTAGACCGTCTCGGTGTCGAGACCGCCCGTCGGCTCACGGACGAACGTGGAGGACCCCAGAAGGCCCTCCTCTTCGAGCGAGAAGGCTATGAACCACACATCTCGGCGCAACTCGTCGGAGCGGGCCACGAGATCGCGCGCCACCGCGAGCAGGGCGGCGGTTCCCGAAGCGTTGTCGTCGGCGCCGTTGTGAATCGCCCTCACTCCCGGCTCCAGCGATCCGTCGCCGCCCATGCCGAGGTGATCGTAGTGAGCGCCCACGACCACGACTCCGGGCAGACGGTCGGCCGCCCCCGCCTCGATCCGTCCGACGACGTTGAACGCCTCCACGGGCAACCTCTCACCGGCATGCGGATTGTCCGGCTGAGCCGGATCGGGCACCATCACCTGTGCGACGAACGGATCCCGGTACCCGTCCTCACCCGCAGGCTCCAGACCGATCGCCTCGAACTGGTCGATCAGCCACTCGCCCGATTCGGTGAGACCCGCGCTCTGCATTCCACGTCCCTCGCGCGCATCGTCGGCCAGCCAGCTCACGTCCGCCCGGTACCGCTGAACCGCGGTCGAAAGACCGCCCGTCGATTCCTGGGCGAATGCCGTCGGCGCCCCGGTGAGAGCGAGCATTGCCAGAGTCACCGACGCCAGCGCCGAGGCTGCCGCCTCCTTCCACCCTGTCGAATACCTTCCGAAGTACCTGTTCCGCATTCCCTTCCTCCCGATTGAAGAACCTCTCCCGCGCTCCGGGAGCGGTCCCGAAAATTCGCCATCGCCTGCATCGCCTGCGCATGCCCGTCGGCGCGTCACCGGCCCGTCGGCGCATCACAGGCCACTCAGAAAGCTCCGCCGCCTCCTCCGCCGAAGCCGCCTCCCGAAAATCCGCCCCCGCCCGACATTCCCGAGCTGCCCACGCTCCGGGGCGCAGAGGTCATGGCCGCGGCGGTGGCGTTCGACATGTTGCCCAGATCGGAGACGAACACCGCGGGCCGAAACGTCGCATACCCGGGACCCCGATACCAGTTCGGAGGTTCCCTGTAGATGTCGGCGAATGCCGCAGCCCACTTCTTTTCGACGCCCAGTGCCATCGCGTAGGGCAGGAATCGCTCGAACATGTCGGGGCCCGTGATCATCCGTCGGAACCGATCGCTCTCCACCCGGTCGAGAAACTCCTCGAATCCGAGGATGGCTTCCTGCGTGCGGGCTCCCTTGACCGTACGGGCCGGCATCACAAGTCCGAATCCGACGATGATGACCGCGCTGAGCGCCGCCGCGAGGATCACGGTCAGGATGGACATGCCCCAGTGGCTGGCCGCCATGACTGAGGCCCATCCGCCTCCCGCGCCGGGCGGCCGGCGGATCAAGCTGCGTTACATGACCCAGGTCAAGACCCGGCCACCGGGCTTCGTGGTGATGTGTTCGCACCCGGACCAGATGCCCGACAGC
>JARRPA010000213.1:0-8829 GCA_037383305.1 Gemmatimonadota bacterium
CGCCGACCACCGCCAGGTACCCTCGGCGCTCACGATCACCGTTCTGCGGTCGCCGGAGACGGCGCCGACCACACCGGGCACCTCTTCGCCACGCCGGTCACGACGAAATGCCACGATGGGAAAGGTCGCCGTTCCCTGCAGCGGCCGGAACGTCAACGTCGGGGGAAGCGATCCGGCGTCCAATCCCGCCAGGAATCGCCCGACGGGGCTCGGCGCAGCCGGAAGCGAAAGAAACCAGTCGCCGTCGAGCGGCGCTCCGACTCGGATGCCGGTCCCGGGCACGGGCCCCGGACCCCGCGCGAAAAAGAGAAGTCGGTCGTGCCGCCCGGCGATCGTCCGGAGCCAGGACGGGAGCTCGCCGGGAGTCCCCTGGACGACCAGGAGCTCCGATGCGGCCGCGTCGGCCCGAACCCGCCCGGAGGTCGCCGTCACCGGTCTGGTGCCGGCTCGAACCCAGCGATCGGGTCCCGTGCGAAGATAGGCGACCGCCCGACCGCCGGACGCTCGGTTCAGGACCGGCAGAAGGCGGGCCGCTTCCCAATCCGGGTCCACCGACACGATCACGGGACCGGAGCGAGTCGGAGAAATCTCGATCCACGCCGTCCAGTCGAGCTGCGCGTTCAGGGGGTCCGCCCCGGCGCCCAGACGCACGCGGAACCGACGCCATTCGGCCTCTCCTCGCGACAGGGCTGTCGGAACGTCCAGCTCCACGAAACGTGTCCTGCCCGGGTCCGGTCTCTCGATACTCCGCGAGATCGTCTCGCCCCCCGGAGTCGAGATGAGAAGCGAAACGGAGTCGGCCTCCGGCCGGGGCTCCGCTGCTCCCGCGATTCCTGGAGACCAGAGCTCCACCCGGAACGGGATCGTGTCTCCGGCCGTCACGCGCCGGGGGTATAGCACCTCTCGCACCGTGGTTCGCAGCGTGGGTGCCGCGGTCCGGATCTCGCGGACGCCGAGTCCGAGTCGAGCCGCCTCCCTGAGAGCCGCTTCGCGGTCTTCCAGTTCCCCGTCGGTGACCACGAGCACGCTGTCTGCTCCGGCGGCTCGAGCCGCCCGCAGTGCGGCCGCGAGCCTGGTACCCGACCGGTCCGTCTCGAGCAGCAGGGAGTCCTGGCCGACGGGGGCGAACGCGGATTCCAACGTCGAAGCGGGTTCCGGCGCCGACAGCGAACGGGAGGTCCATGCTCGCCGACAGATCGAACAGCACCGTGCGGGGCGGACGGGCGTCCCGGGCGCGACGGAGCGGGGGCAAGATGAGACCGGAGACCAGCAGGAATACGGCACAGGCCGAGACGACCGCGGGAGCGAATCGACCGGGAACAGGCTCCTCTCGCACCCCGTAGCGTACCCACGCCGCTGCGGCGGCGACGATCGCGGCTCCAGTCAGCCAGGTCCACAGGCCGGAGGGCATCCCCGGCCCCGGGTCAGTCGGCGACCGCGGGCTCCGCCGCGGCTTCCGACGACAGCACCGGCAGCGGAACGGCATCCAGCAGCGCGAGAGCTTCGTCGCGCTCGATCCGGAACGCGTTCATATACTCCTCCTCCAGTCGTTCGGCCGAAGGAAGGTCGAGCGTCGCCGGATTCCTGTGTGTGCCGGCCTGCAGAAACTCGTAGTGCAGGTGCGGTCCGGTGGCGAGACCGGTGGATCCCACCCGGCCGATCACCTGACCCTGCTGTACGAATGCTCCCACGGTGACCCCGCGTGAGATCGAGCTGAGGTGGGCATACCGGGTGCTGAAGTTCTTGACATGTCGAATTTCGACGATCCGCCCGAAACTGCCCCACGTGCCCGCACGGACCACGGTACCGGCGGCAGTCGCCTTGACCGGGGTGCCGCGTGGAGCTCCGTAATCGATGCCGAGATGGGCCCGGTTTCGCTTCAACACGGGGTGATACCTGCGTCGGGAGAATCCGCTCGTGATCCGGAAGGGCACCGGATACCTCAGAAATACGCCCTTCAGCGCCTCTCCGTCCGCGTCGAAGTAGTCCCGTCGGCCGTCGGGGCGCTCGAAGGGACTCGCCGCGAGCTCACGATTCCGATTGCGCAGCTCGATCGCGAGAAAGCGTCGCGAACGGATCGAGCCGTCCGGTCTTCGCTCTCTTTCGATCGCCGCCCGGAAGGCGTCGCCGCGACGTATGTCACGCGTGAAGTCCACCTTCCCTTTCCAAGAGGTATCCGCCGCCATCAGGTCCAGAAGCGAGTCGGGACTCAGTTGAAGCACGATGCGATCGGGCTCCGAACCGGCTTCGCCGGTGAACCGAGCGACCAGCCCGGCACGCAGCGATCGCGGGCTCTTGAAGCCCCGGACCACTTCGGTCACGGCATAGGCACTCGCCGGATTGAGTCCGTTGGCCGCCAGCAGCTCGCCGAGGGTCTCGCCCGAGCCGAGCGTGTCGTATCCGCTCACGGGAGGGAGTGGAGCCGGAACGACGACGACCGGAACGGGCGCGTCCGGCGCCCGCGGCCCGGGCCAGAAGACGCTGACGGCCAGCAGGATCAAGGCCGCACCGAGCCCCACGAACGCTACCGGAACCGCTCTCCGGGGCATCGCGGAAGACGATGCTCCGCCGGCGCCTGCCGGCGATTCGTTCACAGGATTCACCTATTCGTCCTCATTCCCGCCGGTTCGTGCAGGCTTTCTCAGTCCATCTGCCTGCGTATGAACGTCGGAATCTCCAGATCCTCGAGCTGCACGCGCGAAACGCGCTTCCCGCGAATCTGGTTCGTGTCCGGAGTCAACGCTTCGGGGTCCCCGCCGGAGATCCGCACGAGTCTCGGGCCGGCGTCGGCAGTCCGCTCCGGGACCGGCGGCACGACCTTGAGTGTCGGAACCGGCTCCATCTCCGCCTCGTCACCGAATCCGGTCGCGATGACCGTGACCCGAATACGGCCCTCGAGCTCCGGATCGTGCACGGCGCCGAAGATCATCTCGGCTTCCTCTCCGGCTGCTTCCTGGACGATCGAGTTGATTGTCGTGACCTCGTCGATCGCGAGGTCCAGGCCGCCCGAGATGTTCACCAGCACGCCGGTTGCGCCGTTGATGGATACGTTGTCGAGGAGCGGGGAGCAAATTGCCTGTTGGGCCGCCTCCACCGCCCGATTCTCCCCGGTGGCCTCGCCGGTGCCCATCAGGGCGGCCCCGCGGTTCGACATCACCGTGCGCACATCGGCGAAGTCGACGTTGACCTCTCCCGTCACGCTGATCAGGTCGGAGATTCCCTGCGTCGCGTGCAGCAGGACCTCGTCCGCCTTCTTGAGAGCATCACGGAAGGTCGTGCCCTTTCCGACGACGGAAAGCAGTCGCTCGTTGGGAACGACGATCATCGTGTCCACCGAACGCCGGAGGTCCTTCATCCCGAGCTCGGCGTGCCTCATTCGCTTCTTTCCTTCGAACAGGAACGGACGCGTCACGATCGCGATCACGAGAGCCCCCAGTTCGGATGCGATCTGTCCGACGCGCGGGGCCGCTCCCGTTCCCGTGCCCCCGCCCATTCCGGCGGTAACGAACACCAGGTCCGCCCCTTCCAGTGCTTGCCGGACCTCTTCCTCGCTCTCCGTGATCGCCTGCCGACCCACCTCCGGTCGAGCGCCGGCGCCCAGACCGCGTGTCAGCTTGCGCCCGACCTGGAGCTTGATGTGGGCGTCACAGTTCTTCAACGCCTGAGCATCGGTGTTGATCGCGACGAACTCGACACCGTCGAGATTCTCGTCGATCATCCGGTTCACTGCATTCCCGCCGGCACCTCCGACCCCGACTACCTTCATCCTCGCGTTCCGGGTCGCCGCATCGTCGAACTCGAATACCATCTGTCCCTCCCGCTCGTGCGATTTACCTGCGTTGACATTCTTCCCGGCCGTTCCGCCGTGCGTCGGCCGCGCATCGATTGCGTCCGTCGGAAGCGTACGTTTCCGGGTCATCAGAAGAACTCCCTCAGCCAGCTCGTCACTCGGCCGATCGCGCGCATCGCCGAACCGACCGGCCGCTCCGCTCTGCGGTGACGGCCGTATAGCGCCAGGCCCACCGCGGTCGCGTACTCCGGTCCTCGCACGGCGTCGACGAGACCCGTGAGCCCGGAACCGGGCCGACCGAGCGACACGGGTAGGTTGAACACCTCCTGCGCGAGATCTACCACGCCGTCCATTCCGGCCGCGCCCCCGGCCAGTACGACTCCACATGGGACCGAATCCAGCAGATCACGGCTGTCGAGTTCGTCGTAGATCAGGCCCAGCATCTCGTCCATCCGCTGCTCGATGATGTGAGCGAGCAGTTCCATCGAGACGGTCCGTGCCGATCCCGGAGTAGGGCCCGGAATTTCGAGACTCTCGGCCGCATCCACCCTCTTCGTCTGCGCACTGCCGTGCTCGGCCTTGAGTGCCTCGGCCGTCGCGGTGGAGACGCCGAGTCCCTTCACGATGTCGCTCGTCACGGTGGATCCGCCCCAGGGAAGCGTCGCAAACAGGCGCAGTCGCTCGTCCTTGAACGCGAGGACTTCCGTGGCGGCCGCACCGATCTCCACCAGGACGACGCCATCGCGTCGCTGCTGGTCGGTGAGCACCGCGAGATTCGTGGCGAGCGGCGCCAGCACGAGCTCCTCGAGCTTCCAGCCGGCCCGATCGATCGCCTTCCTGAGGTTCTGCGCCGGGACCGCGCCGGCGGTCACGACGCAGACTTCCGACTCGAGCCGGGTGGATTCCATGCCCGTCGGATCCTGCACGCCCGCCACTCCATCCACCGCGTAGTCCTGAGGAATGGCATGCAGTAGCTCGCGGTCGGAGGGAACTACGACAGCGCTTGCGACCTCATGGACGTGATCCAGGTCCCGAGGCGTGATCTCCCGGCCCGAAATCGCCACGACTCCGGTGGATGCATCCACTTCGACGTGGTCACCGGCGATTCCGGCATATACGATGGTCGCTTCGGCTCCGGCCATTTCTTCGGCGCGTCGGAGCGCCGTGCGAATCGATTCGACGGTTGAATCGATGTTGGTGACCACTGAGGCCTCCAGGTAGGGACGAACCAGCCGGTCCACGAGGCTCCCGTCGATGAGGCGCAGCTCGAGCGCCTCGGAGTCGAGAGGAACGACCTCAGAAACCCGTCGAACGAATTCGGGGGAGAGAGAGGCCAGTTCGTCGAGCACGGCGAGCGCTCTCCGACCCTCCTCCTCCGCGACGCGCCCGCTCAGGGAGTCGACCGTCACGCCGGCGAGAATCGGCAGATCCAGCTGGTGTTCGGCCGGATCGACACTCAATCGATTCCCCTTCGCATCCACGGCGGCCAGTCGGGGCGTCGCGACCAGGGCGAGCGCCCTGACTTCATGAACCTCGATGCGCAATCGGTCCCGTCCGGCCCGGACGACCCGGGCAGACTCGATCAGCGGATGGCTCGAGATCGCCTCTTCCCAGGCACTCGGCTCATCCCAGATCGAAGCGCCGACGCCCAGATCGGCGAGGGCACGCAGGTCATCCGGATCGGCGAACCGCGCACCTGCGATCTCCACTTCCCGGACTTGAAAGGCCGGGATCCCGCGCAGAATCGGAGGTCCCCAGAGCGGGCTGGAGATGCCCACCAGAGCGCCGGCGAGAGCCACTCCGATCCGGCGCCGCGTCTGCCGGGTCACGTGACGGCTCCCACCGACTCGAGTTCCTCCGGCTCGAAGCCCCAGAAGCGGATCTCCGGCTCGAGCGCGATGCCGAAGCGATCGAGGACCCGGCGGCGCGTCTCCCGCATCAGGCTCACCACGTCGTCCGCCCGAGCGCCGCCCTCGTTGGCGATGAAATTCGCGTGTCTCTCGGCGATGCGGGCGCCGCCTGCGCGGGCGCCTCGCATGCCGACGGCGTCTACCAGCTCCCAGGCCGCACCGCTCTCCGCGCCGGGATTCTTCCAGACCGACCCGCAGCTCGGCAGGTCGTAGACCTGAGTGGTGACCTTCCGCCGCCGACGTTCGAAATGAGCTGCTTCCACGGCTTCCAGATCTCCGGGAGCGAGTTCGAACCGCGCAGATGTGAATACCCAGTCACGGGGCACGTCGACGTTCCGGTAGGAAGGCGCGGCGTCCTGCCGTGTCAGTCGGTGCGATTCACCGTCCGGGGAGATCGCCTCGACCTCGGTCACTCGGTCCCAGAGGCCCGTCTCGGCCGAGCCGGCGTTCATTCGGAGTCCTCCGCCGACTGTTCCCGGCACCGCCTCCAGAAAGCACCAGCCCTCGGCTCCGGCGCGCCGGGCTTCTCCCACGAGCGAGGGCAATCCCGCGCCGCCACCCGCTTCCAGCAGATCCCCCTCCGAACGAATCCGCTCGAACTCGCCCTCGAGGACGAGGACCGCCGCGCGCACACCGCGATCCGCGATCAGGAGATTGGCTCCCCAGCCGAGTGTCAGAAGGGGCTCGTCGTTCAAATCCGAAAGGGCGTCGCGAAGCTCTGCACCGTCGGTGACCCGACAGAAACGGGCGGCCGGGCCTCCGATTTTCCAGCGAACCTGCTCCGCGAGCGACATCTCAGACTTCCAGCGCATGGCCCTCGAGCTCTCTCGCCGCCCGGTGTGCGGTCTCGGTGATGTCTCCGGCTCCCATGAAAAGAAAGACGGTGTCGCGCCGGGCGCTCTTCACGAGTTGCGTCGCCTCCACTTCATCGGCGAGACGCACGTGCCCCGGCGCTTGCCTGACCACGAGTCCGGAATCGATGCCGGGTATCGGAGCTTCCCGCGCCGCGTAGATGGGCAGAACCAGCACCTGGTCGGCCCGGGCGAGCGCCGTCCCGAATTCCGCCGCCATGGCTCCGGTGCGGCTGTACAGGTGCGGCTGGAACACGGCCACGATCCGCGCCGCGGGCCATGCCGACCGTACCGCGGCGATCGACGCCCGGACTTCCGTCGGGTGGTGCGCGTAGTCGTCCAGAACGATCACGCCGCCACGCGACGCGATCTTCTGCAGTCGGCGGTCGACGCCCCGGAAATGACCCAGACAGGCCGAGAGCGTCGGTGCGTCCGCGCCCAGCAGAGTCGCGGCGAGAAGCGCCGCCGCCGCGTTCTGCGCGTTGTGGGCCCCGGGCGCTCCGAGATCGAACGAGAGATCCAGTTCCGGACCGCGAAGGCGACAGCGTTGACCATCGGCCGCCGAAGCGATCACCTGCAGCCGATAGTCGGCCGCTGCGTCGAAGCCGTACGTGGTGGACGATGGAAGGCGATCCGCGAGAGCGCGGGCACCCTCGTCATCCGCACATACGAGCACCCCGGCCCGTTCCACGGCGCGCTCCGCGAACGTGGCGAACGACGATCGAAGGTCTTCCTCATCGGCGTAGCACTCGAGATGCTCCGGCTCGACCGAAGTGACGATCGCGAGGGCCGGATCGAGCTGGAGAAAGGACCGATCGTATTCGTCCGCCTCCACGACCGCCTCGGGACCTGCGCCGACCCGGGCGTTCCCGCCCCACTCTGGAACATGACCGCCCACGAGAACGAGCGGGTCTCTGTCCGCCGCCTCGAGCGCGAGCCCGAGCATGGTGGTGACTGTCGTCTTCCCGTGGGTGCCCGCTACCGCCGCGAGGCGGCGATCGTTGACCAGAGCTCCGAGGATCGACGATCGCTTCCGCACCGGCACGCCGGCCCGCTCCGCCGCGGCCCGCGCAGGGTGAGAAGCCGGAATTGCCGAACTGTGGACGACGAGGGTCGAGTCGATCGCATGCTGCGTGTCCTCGTCGGGAACGACGGTAACGCCGAGGGTCGACAGGGTGACGTCGGAGTTCGGGTTGCGGTCGGACCCGGACACGATCCAGCCTCCCTCCACCAGCACGGCTGCGAGCGCACGCATTCCCGCACCGGCCACACCCAGGAGATGCACTCGGGATCCGACGGGATGCAGGTCCGAACGTCGGAGCACGTGATCAGACATCCGCGTGCACCACCCCATCGTCGTTCCTCAGGTCCCGGTCCCGAACGCCGGACGGCTCGGCGGCCAGGTCGAGGAGCTCGCGTGCGATTCTCGCGGCGGCGTCCGGACGCCCGCGGGATGCCATCGCCTCGGCCATTCGTAGCAGTCGCTCCTCCTCTGCCAGCAGCGATAGCACTTCCTCCCAGAGATCTCCCTCCTCCATCGATCCTTCCTCCAGCATTACGGCCGCTCCGGCGGCCGAGAGTGCGGCCGCGTTATGGACCTGGTGATTCCCGGCAGCCGCCGGATACGGGACGAGTACGGCCGGGACGCCGGCCGCTGCGAGCTCGGAGCAGAACATCGCCCCGGCGCGGGCGATCGCGAGGTCGACGCCGGCGAGCCGAGCGCCCAGCTGGTCCACCCACGGAAGTGTGAGAATGCGCTCCGCCCAACGGGACCCGGCGATGGCTTCGCGTACCGACGCGAGGTGGTCCGGACCGGTGATCCAGACGAGCGTCGTGTCGTCCGGCCAGTGCGCTGCACTCGAGAGGTCGGCGGCCAGTCGCCGGTTGAGGCCCCGCGCTCCCTGGCTGCCTCCGATGACGGCGACGACACGACCCTCCGGCCAGCGAGAGCCGACCGCCCCGTTCCGCCGTCGCTTCTGCGCGATGCTCACGGGATTGCCCCACGAGAACACGCGGGTGTCGGCCCCGGTCTTCAGATGATCGGCTGCCTCCGGATAGCCGAGGAAGATCCGGTCCACGCGCGGCGCGAGCCGGCGGGTAACGAGACCGGGAATCGCGTTCTGCTCCTGCAGGGCGGTTCGGCGGCCGGAGAAGATCCCATGCAGCACGGCCGGGCCCGACGCGTAGCCTCCGGTCCCCACGACGACCTGAGGATCCAGGTCTCGAAAGATTCGGGCGAGACCTGTGACTACCGCCGGGGCCGTGTAGAACAGCCGCC
>JARRPA010000214.1:0-3922 GCA_037383305.1 Gemmatimonadota bacterium
CCTCCACCACCTCGCCCGGGTGCCAATCTGCGGTCGGATAGGCCCCCGCCACCGGCTCGGCGTCCACGGCCGCCACCTGCTGCCCGGTGGCGCCCAGCAGCCGGGCCGAGATCTTGTAGGGCTCGTCCAACCCGTCCGGCGCGCGCCACCAGAGGCGCAGCCGCGCCCAGACCTGCCAGTGGGCCTCGTGCTGCCGCAGTCCATAACCCAGCATCTCCAGGCCGGGCACGGGCTCGGCGCTGACCGCCCGGGGCAGGTCGCCCGCCTCAGCGTCTGGACCGTCGACGCGCAGCAGGGCTTCCAGGTGGCCGTCGCCGTGAAAGCCCGGCCCGGTCAGGGCCCTCCGCGCCTGGTCGCTGCGACTACAAGAAGCGCAGAAGAGTCCGAAAGAACAAGATGTGGCCGTGGGAAAACCGCGTGGACGTGCAGGACGCCGCGTCAGACCCCGGTCTGTGGCGCCAGCATGGCCACGAGCCGATCGAGGAACGCCTGCCGGGTCTCAGCGCCCTCCATCATCCCGGTCAGCAGCTCGGCATCCGCCCCGACCGGGTTGCGCACCGGCGTCTCCGTGGTCGCACACGCATAGATCCGGTCGGCGACCTCCTGGGGATCCGGGACGTTCCCGCTCCCGCCGGCCAGGCGTTGGCTGATCGCCTGGATCCGGCCGCGCATCTCTCCCGCGTAGGCGGACAGCGTCTCCCCGCCTGCAGCGATCGGACTGTCGGTATTCTCCCGGAAACGCGTCGCCGGATAGGCGCCCGGCGCGACCGTCTTGAAGCGGATCCCCAGCGGACCGTACTCGAGTGCGAGCGCCTCGGTCAGTCCCTCGACGGCCCACTTGGTGGAGGAGTAGATCGACGAGGTCGGCGTCCCGACCAGCCCGGACAGCGAGGTGACGTTGATCACGCACCCCTCGCCCTGCCGCCGCATCTGCGGGAGCACCGCCCGCGTCACGTTCATCAGGCCGAACACGTTCGTATCGTACATCGCGCGGACCGTCTCCTCGGAGAACTGCTCGAACAGGGCGTGCCCCCCGAAGCCCGCGTTGTTGACCAGAACGTGGATCGCTCCGAAGCGCTCGACACCCTCCTCCATGGCCTGCCCGATACTGGCCGGATCGGTCACGTCGAGCCGCGTGACGAGCATCTGATCGAGTTCCTTCAGCTCGGTCTCCTCCTCCGGCGACCGCATCGTCGCGATCACGTTCCAGCCCCGATCGTGAAAAGTCCTCGCCGTGAGCCTGCCGAATCCGCTGGAGCAGCCTGTGATCAGCACGGTCCTCTCGCTCATCCGTCCTCCCTGTTTCATACTCGACGTGGCCCGGGCTGCCGAAGAATCGTCAGCCGGGGTGGAACCCGAGCATCGTGCAGCAGCGTCGCGCCCGCGGCCACTGCCGGCAACAGCTGTCGGCGATGACTGAAATTCGTGGAGAGCAGCCATGACCCGCAGAGAGTTCATCGTCACCGAGAAGCAGGAGCTCCGGGAGCTTACGGAAGACGCGGCGCAGGCCGAGGGCGGAGGACGGTGCACCTGGATCGACGTGGAGGATCCAGATGAACAGCCGCTGGCCGACTGGCTGGCGAAGCTCGGCTTCAGCCGCCGGGCGATCGGGGCGGCGCTCTCCGTGAAGGGACGGACTCGGGTCGTAGCGTCGGACGAAGAGACCTACTTCGAATTTCCCGCCCTCGCCGCCGAGCTCGGATCGGCCCGCGTGCCGCTCGCCTTCCTCTGCCGGCCGCTGCTCGTCGTCACGGTGCACGGGCCGCCGGTCGAGGGACTCTCGAGGACGGTCGAACGGCTCGTGAAGGAGCAGGGTCTCACGGGCACCGACGCGACGGCGGTCGTAGCGGCGCTCCTGGCGGGGCTCTCGAGCCGGGCCATGGACGCGGTCGACCAGATGCGGACCCGAGTGCTGGAGATTCAGGATCAGATGGAGCAGGCACCGGAGGAAACCGACGTCGCGGAACTCCAGGAGCTCGGCAGCGCGAACCGCACGCTGGACGCGGTGATCGGTGAGCGGATCGTCGTCCTGGACCGGCTCCGCCTCACGCCCTCGTCCGCGCTCGACCTCGAGCCGAACCGGGACTTCCAGCTCGCCGTCTCCGATGCCGGGTACGTCGATCGCGTGACCGACCGGATCGAGAAGCGGCTGAACAACCTGCGGGCGGAGTACTCCCTGCACCAGCAGGAGCGGACGAACCGGCGGCTCGCCGTGCTCACAGTACTCTCGGCCATCTTCCTCCCGCTCACGCTACTGGCCGGGATCTACGGGATGAACTTCCAGAACATGCCCGAGCTGGGGTACCGCTACGGCTACCCGATCGCGATCGGCAGCATGGCGCTGGTGGCAGTCGGGATGATCGCCTGGTTCCGCTGGAAGGGCTGGTTCGACTAGGAGAGCTCGCGATTCAGCCACGCCCGCGCGAACTGCCAGTCCCGCTTCACGGTGGCGACCGAAATCCCGAGGGCCTCGGCCGTCTCCTCGACCGAAAGCCCGGCGAAAAATCGGCATTCCACGACCCGGGCCTGTCGCTCCGAGCGGGCGGCCAACCGGTCGAGCGCCCGATCGAGGTCGATCAGGGCTTCGGCGCTGAGGGAATGGCGGGGGTCCTCGACCGGCTTCGCCGGGCCGAGCGTCACGTGGATCCCGTCCCGCTTCTGCGCGCTGCTCCGTTTCACCGCATCGAGCAGGACCTGTCGCATGAGGCGGGCAGAGAGCGCGAAGAAATGCGAGCGGTCGGACCGTTCGATGCGATCGAGCGCGGCGAACTTCACGAACGCCTCGTGGACGAGGCCGGTGGTCTGCAGGGTCCGGCCGGGTCGCTCGCCGCCGAGTTGGAGGTGCGCGATCCGCTGCAGCTGGTCATACACCAGCGGGGCGAGCTCATGCATCGCCGCCTCGTCGCCAGCCCGATGTGCGTGAAGCAGCCGGGTGATGTCGTTCCTCGCCCTCTCGGAGCCGAGCGGGTCTTCGCTCATTCTTCCGGGCTCACTCTCTGATCGGCGTTCAGACCATGAGGTCAAGAGACACAGAAATCCTCATACAGACAAGGCTTACGGTTCATTCGACGATTCCCTCCAGATCGAGATGAGCCCTCTCTCGGCCATCTGTCGCCTTCCTCAGTGAAGCCGCAGAGCGCAGGACCGACGACGCTCGAGCGGAATCACTCAACGACGTCGGCAGGAGAGAGGGAACGATGAAACGGATCAACCAGTTGGCTGCGATGGCGCTCGCTTCGGCTTTCATACTGACGGCCTGCGGCGGCGACGACCTGACGGGCCCCACGGCCCAGAGAGGGGTCACTGCGCCCGACGAGCCCGAGGCACCGGCGCAGATCGAAATCCTGGTCCGGACGAGCGGCGTGGACCTCGATCGGGACGGCTACGTGCTCGGACTGGATGGAGGATTCCATCCCGTGGACGTGCAGACCCATCTCACGATCGGTGGCCTGGAAGCCGGCATGCACACCCTCTGGCTCGCGGACATCGCCGAGAACTGCGAGTTGTCCGGGCCGATCACGGACCGGGTAAGCCTCGAGCCCGGCGGGACCGCCCGGGTGGAGTACGAGATCGCCTTCAACTGAGCGCGAGAGCGGGTGCTCGCTCCCGCGCACGGAGCTCGACAGGGACGTTGAGAGGGCCGTCTCCAGACCCGGGGACGGCCCTCTCGTCGCGTCAACGATCGAACGGACGCAACTGTTTCTCCATCGGTGACCGGCCGTGAATTCGACGAGCTCCTCGGCGCCCGAACGCGCTCCCGGCCGGATCGGCTCATCGGATGGGTGGTGATCGGTCAGCAGGAGAAGATCGTCGCGACCGGCTACTGCGTGGAGTAGCCGCAAGCCAGAGGCTCTCGGAAAACACCCCGGAAGTAGTGGCCCGACGGTCGTGGGAGTTCTACGTTTGTACTCACGTATCGGAG
>JARRPA010000215.1:0-3909 GCA_037383305.1 Gemmatimonadota bacterium
CAGGACCTGACCAAGAGCCTTGGCGAACCCCTGCTTGCGAGCGGCCCCTTCACCGAAAAGGCCGGCGGGGATTGGCGCGGGCTGGGCGAGCACAAGGTCCGCGGCCTGGACCAAGCCCTGCCGCTCTTCGCCCTTTGAGCGCGGGCCGGCAACAGCGCCCCGATCCGTCGGTTCAGTCCAGCCGGGGCTTCGGTCCGGGTGACACCTCGAATCGGGCATGGTCGTCCACCGGAATCTGGCTGCGTACGCGGGCCACCCGACCGAGGTCGATCTCGGCCATGGCGAACCCGGATCCATCCTCCACTTCCGCCAGAACGCCGCCCCACGGATCGACGATCAGGGAATGCCCATAGCTCTCCCGGAGGCCCTCGTCGTCGTGACGGCCCTGCTGGGCAGCCGCGAGCACGAAGCACTGCGTCTCGATCGCCCGGGCCCGCACGAGCACGTGCCAGTGATCCCGGCCGGTGATGGCCGTGAAGGCCGAGGGGATCATGATCATCTCCGCGCCCCGGGACCGCAGCGCCTGGTAGAGACCGGGGAATCGAAGGTCGTAACAGATGCTGAGCCCGATCGAACCCAGCTCCGTCTTCGTGACGACCGTCTCGTTTCCGGGTCGCACCGTCGAAGATTCCTGGAAGCGCACCTCCGGAGACACGTCCACGTCGAAGAGGTGGATCTTCCGGTAGGAGGCGAGAATCGCGCCGTCCGGGCCGAACAGCACGGACGTGTTGTAGCAGCGCTCGGGATCGTCACTCCGCTCGGCGAACGAGCCCAGCAGCAGGTAAATGCCCAGATCGGCGGCCAGCCCGGCGAATGCACCGCACGTGGGCCCATCGATCGGCTCCGCCCGTCGCACCTTTTCGTCGTGCGGACCCAGGAAGGGCGTGTTCTCCGGCGTAGCGACGAAGGCGGCACCGGCCGCCGCCGCCTCGCGGATCAGCTTCTCCGCGGCGAGCAGATTCGAATCCGGATCGCTCCCCGAACGGAGCTGGACGACCGCCGCGAGGGTTCCTCTATCTCCGGACATGATGTCATCACTCCGGTACCGGGTCCCGAACGTCGCCGGCGTGAGCCGGGCGGAAGACTCCAGCCAATGCTCGGACGCTACCCTACCGACCGATCGTCAGGACGCTCTCGCTGTCCGGGTCGCGGCCGTGGCGCAGGGTGAGTCGCGCCGCCTGGCCCGCCCGGATCGTCCCGTCGTCCGCCGGCTCTGCATGAATGTACATCCCCCTCGCGTCGATCGTGTCGGCCGCTGCCACATCTGCCAGGTCGCCGATTTCTCCCCACCTCGGACCCGTCCGAGCGACCGAGTCCTCGTAACGGATGGTGACGTCGGCTCGCACCGGCGGCAGATCTCCAACGATCAGGGTCCCACCGAACAGCAGCAGGTCGTTCGACAGCGAGACGTTCATCGGCAGGTCGTCGTAGGCAGCTGTGGGCCGGTCTTCGAGCATGCCGGTGGAGATTTCGTGCAACGCACTGACCAGCGCCACCACGTTCAGCTTCCGCAGTTCCTGCTTTTGCGGGTCGTCCGGAAGTTCACCGCTCTCGATGAGCACGGTGCTGGTGCCCCAGGCCTGCATGTTGTCGCCGAAGGCACGCGGGGCGAACTCGTCGTCGTACCGGGCCATTCGGGTCCCGATCTCCGGCGCCAGCGCGCGAACGATCACGGAGGCGACCTCTCGGGCCTTCTGCCGCACCGGCCCCCAGCTGCGTTCCTCATCGGCGGCCGGCGCCAGTAGCGCGATCGCAACGATGTCACCGCCGTCGCCGGCCGTGCGCGTGCCCTGGTCATGAAGATTGAACCCGAACTGCGCGTCGATGGAATCGCGGACCGCCTTCAGAATCCGGCCTTCCGGTGTGGCCAGCCGTCGGGCATCCCGGTTGATGTCGATTCCCACGGCGTTCTCCCGCCGGAAGCGCTCGGCTCCATCGGGGTTCAGCATGGGAATCATCGTGATCGTCAGGGCTCCTGACAGCCTCGACCACAATGAATCGTCCGGCGGCGCCGAGGCGAACCAGTTCGCGATGTCGGCCAGCGCCATCGAAGCCGCGGACTCGTCGCCGTGCATCTGGGACCAGAGAAGCACTCGGGTGGGCCCCGTACCGAGGGTGAGGGCGCGGATCGTCCTTCCCTCCAACGATTCTCCGAGCACCTCACTCCGGATCCGGTCCGACTCGAGCACCGGGGCGAGCGCGTTCCAGTAACGCTCGTGCGTGAATCGGCGATCGTCGAGACCGGAAACCCGGTGGGCGGCGGCCAGCTCGAGCGCCGATGACCGGCAGCAACTCTCCTGTGCGCCGGCACTCCCCCCGGTCCCGGCGGTCGCGACCGCCACCATCGCCACGCCGCGGATCCATGATCGCCACATCTCGCGCGGATGCGCTCCGTGCATCGACATCCTCACCAGTCCCAACCGACCGCGAGAGTCGTTCCGAAGTCGTTCTTGCTCGCGCCCTCAGGCGGCCGACTGTCGTACTGATCGTAGAATGAGAATCGGAAGTAGAAGTCCTTGAACAGGTCCTGCCGGTAGCTGATGTCGAAGTCGGCGCGCAAACGGCCGGATTCGGTCAAACTCGGGTAGAGGATCAGGCTGGACGCGATGTCGTTTTCCCAGTCACCAAACGTGAAGAAGCTGAAGAATGTGCCGATGAACGCTTCCGCAGAAGAAGACGGATCGACCCCCGCGTACGTCTCCCTGTTCAGCAGCAGTCCACCGAGCCAGCGCCATTCCGCCCGATTCGACTGGATGAGATCGCGTCCGCCCCCCACGCCGACCAGCAGTCGCAGGTCCAGGTCCAGCTCCTGGTTTCGTTCGGCCTGCCCGAGCAACCCAGCGTACCAGGTGTAGCGAAGCAGTCGGAACCCGCTGAGTCCGAGCTGGTGCCGGGTGGTCGATTCCACTCCGTCCTGGTTGTTGAACCGCGAATCGAGAGTCAGGCCGCCGGCCCAACGCTCCCCCCGGTAGTCGGCACGGGCTCCCAGCGTGTAGTTGGTCACGTTGTTGGCCTTCGCGTACGAAAATCCGAATTCGAGGAACCCGTCCCACTTCGACCAGAACGATTTCTTCAGGTTGGTGAGCGTCACGATGCGGACGAGGGGCACGTCCCACGCGCCGTCCGCCGTCACGACTCTGACCATTCCCGGTTCACTTCCGGGCGCGAGAGTCCCGAAGATCCGGGTCTGGTCGTCGAACTCGATGTCCCAGTAGTCGGAGCTTCCGATCGTCGCGATCTCTTCGAACTCGATGAACGTCGAGCTCGCACCCGGAATCTCGAACTCGAGCCTGCCCCGCTCGAAGCCCTTCACGTCACCGTTGATCGAGTCTCCGTTGACGTGGATGATGAACTCCTGGGCGGCGAGAGGTGCGGCCCGCGGCAGGGCCGTCGCCAGTGCGAGGGAGACGCAGACCTGCAGTACGGCCACGACCCGCTGGCGGCGCTTCGAAATTGGGATTGCCATCCGGTGTCTTCCCCGTTTCCGTTCAGCCGGCATGCGCGTGTACCCGGACGGAGGGACTCTCCCGCCATCGCCACAGTAATCGGGTGGAAGCGCTGATTCCAGCGCTGGACGGCTCCCGTTGCGGATTCGACGGACGTCGGTGGACCCGCCGCGCCCGGACGGGGTTTCATCATCTGCCCCCCGCTCCGGATCGGACGATCCGTTCCGATCGACCGCAAACCTCGGTTGCGGAGCGATTCGAATGCGCACGCGCATCTCGCCGGTTCTTCAGGCTTCAGGGTTGGTGCTGGGTATCTGTGCCTGCCTGGTCGCACCTCTCCCCGCGCAGGAGACGGATCTCCCCGAGCATCGGCCGGACGAGGAAGCGGTCGAGGAATTCACGGGCTGGTCGGTGGGCCTGGGAGCCGGGCTGCAGATCCCCGTGGGTGAATTGTCCGAGTACG
>JARRPA010000216.1:0-3884 GCA_037383305.1 Gemmatimonadota bacterium
CTCAAGGTCTCCGCGAAGACCCTCACCGGCGACCTGCTCTCGGGCCTGGTCATGGCCGTGGTCAGCGTGCCGGGGGCCCTGGCCAACGGCGTGCTGGCCGGCGTGAATCCGGTCTACGGCCTGTATTCGCTGATCGCGGGCACCACGACCGCCGCCCTGTTCACCAGCTCGGTGATCATGAACGTCGACTCGACCAGCGCCATCGCGCTGGCCACGAGCGACGCGCTGCAGGGCGTAAGCCCGGAGCAGCACCTGCCGTACCTGGTGGTGCTGACCCTGATGGTCGGCCTGTTCCAGCTCGGCTTCGGGATCTTCCGGCTGGGATTCCTGACCCGGCTGATCTCGAACTCGGTGATGACCGGCTTCCTGACCGGCATCGCGCTGCTCACGATCCTCGGGCAGGTCGGCGACCTCACGGCGTTTCAGAGCGAAGCATCGAATCGCATCGTGCGCGTGTTCGACACGGTGTCGCACGCCGGGCAGATCGACCTTCCCACCCTGCTCGTCGGATTGGTCACGATCGCCGGGATCTGGCTCGTCGGGCGGTGGAACGCGCTGGCGCGCTACTCCTATCCGATCGGACTCGTGCTCGGCGCGCTACTGGTGCCGATCCTGGGCCTTGACTCTGTCGCCCTGGTCGGCGACACGACCGTGATTCCGAGATCGCTCCCCGAGGTGAACCTGCCCGATCCGTCTCTCATCGCCGGCATGATCATCCCGGCGCTGGCGATCTCGATCATCGGGCTCGTGCAGGCGGTCGGGGTCAGCCAGAGCGTCCCGAACCCGGATGGCCGCTACCCGGACGCGTCGGGCGACTTCCTCGGCCAGGGCGCCGCCAACGTCGCGACGGGTTTCGTCGGCGGGCTCCCGGTCGGCGGGTCCCTATCCGGAACGACGCTGATCCGGAGCTGCGGCGGCACCTCCCGCTGGGCCAACATCTTCACCGGGCTGATCGGACTGCTGATCATGCTGTTCGCGGCCCGGTTCATCGAGCTGCTGCCGATGGCCGGGCTGGCCGGCCTGCTCGTCATGGTCGGCATCGAGATGTTCAAGCCCGCCCGGATCCGCATGGTCTGGGAGACGGCGTGGATCCCACGCGCCATGATGCTCGTCACCTTCGCCGCGACCATGACCCTGCCGCTCCAGTACGCGATCCTGCTCGGGGTGGGGCTCCACATGGTTCTCTACGCGCTCCGGGCGGCGGAGCGGGTGAGGCTCGAGCGCATCGTGCGCCTCGAAGACGGCAGTTTCCGCGAGGCGGCCGTGCCCGAGACGGTGCCGTCCCGCGAGGTGCTCGCCCTTCAGCCGGTCGGGGGTCTGTTCTTCGCCGGTGCGGTCGAGCTCGAGGAGGAGCTGCCCGACGTCGGCACCGCCGAGCGGGCCGCGGTGATTCTCGGGCTGCGGGACCGGGACGAAGTGGGCAGCACCTTCCTCGGCGTCGTGCGTCGATACGCCGAACGCCTGCGTGCTCGCGACTCGCAGTTGTCGCTGGCCGGCGTGAGCGACGACGTGCTCGATCAGCTCGAGAGAACGGGTGTCATCGACTCCGTCGGCCGCGAAAACGTGTTCCCCGCCACCCCCGCCTTCGGGGAATCCCTGGGCCGGGCGATGGACGCGGGAGAGCGCTGGATCGAGGAGGAGCCGGGGCGCTGAGACGGTGCCCGGCCCACCTGCCGCCCGATTCGCTGGCTCGCCGTAGCGGTCAAGGCCTGGAGCGGACGCATTCTTCGGTGGCGGATCCGGAGTCCTGAATCCGCTTTACGTGGCAGACGGATGCTTCGCCGTCCGTCGTTGAACCCACTCGGAGGGCTGGCAGTGGACGCCGTTCCTGGTCATCCTTGAACCGAGGGCCGCGGTCGAGGGTCGACACCAGATCGCGCGGCTGTCCAGTCCGACCGAGGGGGACCTCTGACAGGCGAGAACCGGCTCCGGCCGGATGCGCGGTCCGAAACGGACACCAGCGAGATCACGGCAATTCTCGCCCGGTGCTCGGATGGCGACCGGGACGCGTTCGAGAGGCTGGTCCCGCTGGTCTATGACGACCTGCGGCGCATCGCACACCGACGCCTCCAGTCGGAGAGGACCGACATCTCGCTCGATACGACGGCCGTGGTCCACGAGGCCTATCTCGCACTGGTGGACCACGCGACCGCAACATGGAACGATCGAGCCCATTTCTTCGCCGTCGCCGCGCGGGTGATCCGTCACGTTCTGATCGACCACGCCCGCCGTCAGGGAGCGCTGAAGCGGGGAGGTGACCATGTGGAGGTCCCGCTTCGGGACGACCTGGTGGCCGCCAGCGACCGCAAGCCGATCGACCTGATCGCGCTGGATGCGGCGCTCCGGGATCTCGGACGGAACGACGCTCGAATGGAGCGGGTCGTGGAGTGCCGGTTTTTCGGAGGCATGACCGTGCCGGAGACCGCGGCGGCGCTCGGAACCTCGGTCCGGACGGTCGAGCGGGATTGGACCCGCGCCCGGGCCTACCTCTACCGGGCGCTGCGCTGAAGGCGAGGCGGCGAATCGCCGTCGAAGAGGAGGTCATCGCGTGACGCAACGCCCGTCCCCGGATCACTGGGAACGAGTCGACGCGCTGTTTTCCGCGGCGCTGGACTGGTCTCCCGAGGAGCGAGCGGAGCGGCTGCGCGCGGCGACCGGGGGCGATCCGGACCTGCTCGAGTCAGTATCCGCCCTGCTCGAGGCGGCAAGTGCCTCGGACGAGTTTCTGTCCACGCCCCCGGAGATCCCCTTCCCCGCGCTCGAAGCGATCGAGCGATCGTACGGCGAAGGAAACCTGACGGGGCTCCAGGTCGGTCGCTACCGGATCGTCCGATCGATCGGCCGCGGTGGAATGGCCTCCGTATGGCTGGCCGAACGGGACGACGGAACCTTCCGTCGGCGGGTCGCCCTGAAGATCGTTCGGCGCGGACTGGACACCGGTGAGGTGCTCGCCCGCTTTCGGGCCGAACGGCAGATTCTGTCGTCTCTTGAACACCCGAACATCGCGCGTCTCTACGACGGCGGATCGACCGAAGACGGCCGGCCGTTCCTTGCGCTGGAATACGTCGAAGGACGTCCGATCGACGAGTACTGCGACGAACGCAGGTGCTCGGTCGCGGACCGCCTCAGACTATTCGTCAAGGTCGGCACCGCAGTACAGTTCGCTCACGGGCGACTCGTCGTGCACCGGGACATCAAGCCGTCCAACATCCTCGTCACGGCCGAGGGTGAGCCCAAGCTTCTGGACTTCGGCATCGCGAAGCTCCTCGAGCCGGGTGAAGAGGCTCTGCATCGAACCCGGACCGGAGTGCAGCCGCTCACACCGAAGTACGCGAGCCCCGAGCAGATCCTCGGACAGCCGGTGACCACAGCGTCCGACGTCTACCAGCTCGGAACCCTCCTTTACGTTCTCCTCACGGGTACGTTTCCGGTCGACGTCGCGGACCGCTCGAGCTGGTCTTTGCAGGAAGCGATCGTGCGCGAGACACCGGATCGCCCGAGCGAAGCGGCGGAGAGCGCCCCGCCCGAGTTGGCCACCCGATGCGGAACGACGCCGGCACGCCTCGCTCGACATCTCCGCGGCGACCTGGACAGGATCCTGCTCAAGACGCTGGAAAAAGAGCCGGGCCGGCGGTACGCGAGCGCCATCGAGCTGGTGGAGGACGTTCGAAGACACCTCGAGGGACGGCCGATCGCGGCGAAGCGCGGGCGCGCGGTTTACCGGACGAAGAAGTACTTCCGGCGTCACCGCTGGGCGGCACCGGAAGTACTTCTTCGTCCGGTAAACCGCCCGCCCGCGCTTCGCCGCGAGCGGCCGTCCCTCGAGATGTCTTCGAACGTCCTCCACCAGCTCGATGGCGCTCGCGTACCGCCGGCCCGGCTCC
>JARRPA010000217.1:0-3865 GCA_037383305.1 Gemmatimonadota bacterium
CCCCGGCTTCCTCGGTCTCGATCTCCTCCGCGTCCTCCTCGTGCTCGCCTTCGACCTCCTCCGTCTCCACGGGCTCAGGCGCGACGCGACGTCGGCGACGCCGCCGCGTGGTCGTACCGGCGCTGTCGGAATCATCCGTCGCACCCCTGCGATCCCGCTCGAGGCGCGCGCGAAGCCTCGCGATCTGGACCTCCGTGACCGTGGACATGTGGCTGCGCACTCGCACGTCCATCTGGTGGAGCATCTGGATCAACTGCTTCGACTCGACGCCGAGCTCTTCAGCTACTTCGTATACGCGGTAGTTCCCCAACGCCCGTCCTCCTGAGTGTTCCGTGGCACGTCCCATCCCCGCGGGCCGTGCCTGCCACAGTTTCCCCGTTCCGTCAACCCGTGAGAATCTCTTCGATCCTCGCGGCGAGCCCCCGGTCGGCGATCCCGACCACGACCGCCCGATTCCGTCCGACGGAGCGCGCCAGCGCACCGTCCCTGCCGCACTCCGACCATGTCGTCCCGGTCGCCTCGAATAGCGGCACGACCCGATTCCGGGCGTTGTCACCGGCATCCCTCGCGAGGAGCGCCAGGTGGACGGAGCCCGTTTTCACGGCCTCGCGGACCGCGTGCGTTCCGACGATCGCGCGCCCGCTCCTGCGGGCCAGGCCGAGGAGGTTCAGCGCCTCCGCGTCCCTGCGATCCGGATCAGCCGGTCGCGCCTCCACCCTTATCCTCGGCGACGGCCGCGACTTCGACCGAATCAGCATCCACCTCCTGCTCACCCGGCTCCACGGATGGCTCGGCGTCGGCGACCTCGACCGCCTCCGTATCGTCGTTCGTCCCGGTCCCCGCAGCCTCCGCTTCACCCTCTCCCGACTCCTCATCGTCTCCGATGTCGAAGATCGAGGGGGCCGCGGCCGTCGGCTCCTCCACCACGGTGAGCTCGTCGATCAGCGCTACGATCCGTTCGGCCTCCGATTCATCGATACCGGGAATCTGGAGAAAATCGTCTTTGTCCATGTCCAGCACGGCGGCGAAGCTGTCGATGCCGGCAGCCTGGAGCGCCGCAAGCGATGCCGGAGTCAACCCTTCCAGCTCGGCGAGCGGAAAGTCGGCGATCTCGTACTCGTCTCCTCCGCCGAACAGGGCCGATTCGGCCCCTCGGGCCATCCAGTCCCGGCTCGAGTAGAGATCGATCTGCCAGCCGATCAGCTGCGACGCCAGCCGCACGTTCTGGCCGTTACGGCCGATCGCCAGCGAGAGCTGGTCCTCGTCCACGATCGCCGTGATGACGTGACGCTCGGCATCCGAAATCACTTTCGCCACACGTGCCGGAGCCAGCGCCCGACGCGCGAAGATCTCGGGATCCGGGTGCCAGGGAACGATGTCGATGCGCTCGCCTCCGAGCTCGGATACGACGGCCTGAACCCGGGACCCCTTGAGTCCGACGCAGGCACCCACCGGGTCCACCGTCTCATCGCGAGACGAGACGGCGATCTTCGTTCGTCCACCCGCCTCCCGGACGATCTCTCGAATCTCCACGATCGACTGATAGATCTCCGGTACCTCGAGCCCGAAAAGCGCCTTCACGAACAGTGGATCGGCCCTGGACAGGATGAGCCTCGGCCCGCGGGGCGTCTCCTCGAGCTTCTTCAGCACGGCCCGAATCGCCTCTCCCTGGCGGAATCGCTCCCGGGGGTTCTGCTCGCGCCACGGAATGATCGCCTCGGCTTCTCGAGCCCGGTTCAGCATCACGACGATCTTGCCGCGCTCGATCTGCTGGACTTCACCGGACACCAGCTCTCCGACGATCCCGCTGAACTCCTGCCGGATCTTGTCGCGCTCTCCTTCCCTCACTCTCTGGATAATGCGCTGCTTCGCCGCCATGACAGCGTTACGGCCGAAATCGCCGAACGCGACCGGGATCTCGATCAGGTCTCCGACCTCGAAATCAGGATCGTCGAACCGCGCTTCCTGCAGCGATACCTGTCTCGCGGTGTCCTCGACCTCTTCAACGACTTCCTTCAGAACGACGATCTTGATGTCGCCGTCCTCCTGAATCCCGATTTCCGCTTCCACGGGACCGCCGAAATGGCGGGCCAGAGCGGCATGAATGCCGTCCCGGATCAGGTCGTGCAGGTCCTCGTCCGACAACGACTTGTTCGCCGCCATGACTCGAAACGCTTCCACCACTGGAATCTGATCGCTCATCTCCCTCTTCCGATCTCCCTCGTTGCCCCGGCGCGCGGCCCCGCTCTTCGTCGGGAATCGCGACCTCTTCTACAGGTCGTCCTCCGGACGATAGACCAGATGGGCCTTCGCCACGTCCTTCAGCGGAACTCGGACCTCGCCCCCATCGATCCGGAGGACGATCCACTGACCGCTCTCTTCATCACCGTCGATACGCAGGAGGTCGCCCTCCAGCTGTCTCATGCCACGGGCGAGCGGACCGAATCCGCGCACCCGAACTTCGAGCCCCATGCAACGCTCGTAATCGCGGGGCTTCACCAGAGGTCTCTCGACCCCCGGCGACGACACCTCGAGTATGTAATTGTCCCCCGCCTCTCCCGTCTCATCGAGGCGAGCCTCCACGGCCCGGCTCACGGCCGCACAGTCCTCCACCGTCAGTCCCGAACGGCCGGGCACTCCGTCCTGACGGTCGACACGCAATCGCAGGAGCGGTCGACGACGACCGCCGCCCCGTTCGAGAGCGACCAGCTCGAAACCCAGCGGATCAATGACCCGCTCGATGGCCCGTTCCAGCGCTCCCGGTTTGGACGATTCACCCATCGGTTCACACCCCGTCCTGCAACTCTGTTCCCGTCTGGACTTTGGGGTACCCCCAACAAAAAAGTGGGGCCGTGAACGATTCCCCACTTCAAGTCCGGTCGTGGACGCCCGGGCGGCCGGCCCCGGACGTGTTTCTCAGCCGCAGAAGATAGTGGCAGTTGCGCGCGAAGGCAAACCTTTCAGGCCACCCGTGTGCGATGGCCGATGAAGGCGATCATGCGGCCGGCCGCGCCCCCGGAAGCCCGATGCGAATGCAACCGGTCAGGATCGCAGGCGGTACAGCGCGAGGAGCGCGAGATCGCTCGCCGCGGGATTCCGCTGCGAATGGCGTCCGCGGACAGCCGGTCACGAAGGTCGAGCGGCCCGGGGTCCCGGGCAGACGTGCCGAAGACGGAGAGCACCTCGGGCCCCACTTCATAGCACGCCCCACAGATCGCCGGGCCCAGGTGCAGCAGAAACTCGGCCGGGGTATTGCCGGTCACGCCGGAAAGGACGTCGACGCCGCTGCCGAGAATGCCCTCCGCCGCTCCTCTCCATCCGGCATGCAGGAGCGCGGCTGCCCGCGCCTGCGGATCGAGCAGGAAAACAGGCACGCAATCGGCGATCGTCACGGTCATCAGGAGTCCCGCGCGATCGCTCGCGAGTCCGTCTCCCTCTCCGCAGATGATGAGACCGGGCGGGCCCGCCTCTGCGACGAGCAGCACTTCGGCACCGTGGACCTGGCGGGCGACGGCGAAAGTCGAAAAACCGAGTGAGCGACCGAGCGCCTCGAATCGCTCGCTGATCTCCCAGGCAGTGGCATGCGACCGGAGGCCGAAATCGGCCGGTCGCACCGTGGTGCCCGCGACGAGGCCCGGAAACGCGACCATCCACTCATCGAGCAGGAGAAGACCGAATCCGCCGGATTCCGCCTCCCGCTCCGCGCCCGCGTGCGGCTGAGAACGCGTGTCTTCGCCCGGCCCCTGACTCAGCACGGCGGATCCACCCGCTCGATCTGCGCGCCCAACGCCCGGAGCCGCTCGTCGATCCGTTCGTAGCCGCGCTCGATCTGTCCGATATTGTGGATCGAGCTCTGCCCTTCGGC
>JARRPA010000218.1:0-10060 GCA_037383305.1 Gemmatimonadota bacterium
AGCAACTGGCGCCCGAGTTCAGCGCGTTGATCACCATCTTCCGCTCGACCGGCCCCGTGATCTCGACGCGGCGATCCCGGAGGTCCGGAGGGATTCTCGCCACCGTCCAGTCGGCCTCCCGGATCGGCTCCGTCTCCGGCAGGAAATCGAGCACGGGATTTTCGTCGAGTTTCCGCTGGCGGAGCAGCCGGCGCTCCAGCAGCTCGTCGCGGCGTGCACGGAACTCGCGGACCAGCCGTGAGACGAAGGCGAGTGCGTCGGCCGTCAGGATCTCCTCGCAGCCCTCCGGGACGGGTGCGGAGAGGGACAGGTGGGGATCAGGTAGCGCACGCGTGCCGCTGCTCTGCTCCGCCATTCTTCCTCCTGCGTCTCGCGTGGATCTATGAGCCTCACACATGATACGATCAACGGATACTAACCGCTCCAGCCGTCACCGACTCGACATCGAAGCGCATCGTTTCTGCTCGGATGGGAACGTCGGATGCAAAGAGCGGACCTTCGATCCGAGGTCACGACCGATATCGGACCACGGATCGAGCGTTCTGCATCGGCTCGAGTGGCCCGCGAGACCGCTGGAATCGGATCGATTCATCGCGCTCGCCGCCAGGCGGATGCCGTTCACGGGCGTGACCCGCGAGATCCGTGGACCGGGAATCTCGCTCGCCATTGCAGCAGCCGCTCGACAGTCCGAGCGACCGCCAGCAGATTCGGCTACTTCTCAGCAACTCGGGTCTGTCCCACAAACCTGAATCCGTCCGCACTTCATGCATGAGGCCGCCTGGTCCAGTATGGCGGGCGCACTGAGGAGCCGGTCGTAGATGCCGACGACCGTGATCTCGGGTCGACCGGCGTTTTCCGGCCCGAGCCGGTCCGGACCTCTCTCCGGTCCGTCCACGTGGATCCGTCTCAGAAAGCCCTCGTCACTGGTGCAACGGGGCAGCGATACCATCCCCTCGAACTGATATTGGCTCGGGTTCGCTCCGACGCCCCCGCTGAGCGGCAGCTCCACCCTCCATCCGGTGGAATCCGGCCGCAAGAGCGGTGCCCTGTGTCGCTCCTGGTTCAACGTGTCGGTAAAGACCGAGTCGGCGCGTGAACCGGGCACAGCGGGGATCTTGATCCTCCGAAGCCAGCTTCCCGGGCGGACCGTAACATGAATGGAGCCGATCGGCACGGCGAAATCGAGGCTATCCACGGATCCGGGACAGTTGAACTCCTGCACCGCTTCGTATTCGTCCGCCAGGGCGGGTGCCGCCCAGATCCGGCGGGTATCGACATCGCCTGTCGGGTCGCCGCGAACGCTGATCAGGACGAGCGCCATCACGGCGGCGAACCCCAGCGCGAGAGTCAGGAATCGAAGCTTCGTCACGAATACCTCCTTCGGAATCTGGCCCCGGGCTCCGGCCAGGAACTCAAGCAATCCTCTCGAGGCAGTACATTCCTCACTGGACGCCCGCCAGCGACCGAATGGCACCCCAGCCGGCATCGAATACGTTCACGGACGGCGTACACAGCGACAGCCGCTCCATCAACTTCGCTTCGATCTCGCTCGCCCCGATGCGACGCGCCAGCAGGATCGGCAGGTAGAGATCGACCGCCTTCACCCTGGAATCGAACGGATCCGTGCCGAGCAGATTCACCGACTCGACCAGGCCGGCGCGCGCTTCCGCGAGATCCGGCGGGTCCTCGGCCATCGCGAACAGCCCGGCCCAGACCGGCGGCACCTCCAGACCATATGTCTCCCAGCCCTCGAACCAGGCGTCCCAATTCTCCTGCGAATGCACCAGGGCGGGGCCGACGAAGGGCAAGGAAGCGAATCTCAGGGCGACTCGATCCCGTTCCGACAAGGAAGCCGATCGCCACGCCCGCAGGACACGGGATATTCGCTCCGTAACCTCCGGACCCGTCACGCCGGCGTCGCCCAGCGCCTGAAGCCCGTTGAGCCGTCCCCATTGACCTTCGGCGCTGATCGAGGCTTCCGCGTCCAGAGGATCGAGGAAGGACGCCGAGTTTTCGCCCCACACGCGTTCGACGATCCGGGCGGCGAGCTCGGCTTCTCCGGTCGCGAGGAACGGGTTCGCGGCGGAGGTCGGGGGAGGAATGCCATACCTCGACTCCCAGTCGGCCAGTTCCTCGAGCGCTCTCACCGCGTCCATGCGGGCCGAATCGAGGTGGCCATTCGCCAGCTGGAGATTCGCCAGGAGCACCCTCTGCTGGGGGGACGTGTCGGCGCGCATCGCGAGCGCTCGACGAACATGCGTCGTCGCCGAGGCGAGAAGCGAGTCCGAGTGAACCGGATCGCCGTCACAGCCCGCGAGTGAACGTTCCCACAGGAGGAAATCGGCGAGCTCTTCGTGATGACGCGGCTGGTCGCGCCGCACGTCGGTCAGCCAGTCCAGCCGTTTCACGGTCTGCTCCGTCAGACGGGTGGCCCCGACTCGGGCCGCCTCGCCCACCGGACAGCCCTGCGATTCCATTCTGCGCCATGCGATCGAATCGGCTTCGATCACCGGACAGAACCAGAACTGCTCACTCGTCTCCCGCTTCGCGTACGGCGTCACGGGCTCGGCATCCGCTCCCTCGAAACCGAGTCCAGATCCGCGACGCGCCGTCGTCGCCACCTCCAGATTGATGGCGAACATGTGGCCCCAGGCGAGGTCCCAGCTCGGATTCAAGGCCGTCGCGGTGTCGAACAGTCGTCGGGCGATGTTGAGATTTCTGCGTGGCAGGAGAGTTCCGTCGGCCATGACGACGGCAATCGGGTCCTCGACTTCGACCGCGCCGCGCATCACGAGGGCTTCGAGGTCGCTCGGCTCGTGCCGAATCAGCGAATCGTAGCGGACGCGAGCACTGTCGTATGCGCCACTCCAGAAGGCGCGAAACGCATCGACCGACTGGCGCTCGCCGGGACGGAGGCTCTCTTCGCCGTATCGATCGGCCAGTCGCGACTGGTAGTCGATCTTGCCGCCCAGTTCGAATAGCCGCTCGTCATCCTGGGACATCTCCCAGTACATGGTCTCGGCGAGAAGGTGGTGCGCGAGCGCGAAGGTCGAATCCCGGGCGATCGCCGCTTCGAGCAGTCGGTGAGCTTCGGCGAGCCGCCAGGACCACAGCGCCGTCCTCGCCGAGTCGAACGCCGCGACGGCCCGGTGGTCGGAGGACCGCGCGCGCAGCAGGTCCCAGTCTTCCGTCCTTCCCGGCAGATCGAGGATCTGCATCGCGATCGCGGTCATCATCGGTCTGAGGCTGTCCACCGGCCCTTCCGTCGCGAACGTCTCCCACTGCCGATCCTCCGATTCTCGAAACAGCGTGGCCGTGATACGGACGACTTGCGCCGGGTGGACTGCAGTCGGCTGGGCAGCGCCGAATACGCCCTGCCCGGTCGCCTGGACCTGCACCCGGAAATCGGCGTCGAATCGCTCGGCGAGGCCGGCCCCCAGGGCATACGAGGAGGGCGCGACACCTGCGGTGAAAAGGTCTGCCTTCGGACCTTCCATCGCGGCTTCCGGAACGACGCTGACCGAGCGCCAGCCGTCGAGGAGGTCCCGGAGGTCTCTGGCGGCCCGCATCGAGAGCGCGATCTCGGCCTCCGTGGCGTCCGGGGCGGCGTAGTCGACGACGACGAATCGGATCGTCGTGCGAGTCGGGTCCGGCTCGGGACGCTCCAGCCGGTCCCGGGCCAGAAAGAGGAGGGACACGGCCGTCGCGGCGAGAATCGCCGCCGCCGCGATCGCCGCGCGACTCGTATGCCGGCGGGGAATGCCCACCCGTCGAAACAACAGGGCGACGAGCCCTTGCAGCCCCCCGGCGGCCGTATGCAGCGCATCCGCCATCGCCTCTCCGGACTGAAAACGCTCGTCCGGGACGGCCCGGACCCCCTCGCCCTCGAAGGGCGGCGAACCGGTCAGCGCCTCGTACAGGACGCAACCGAGCGAGTAGAGGTCGGAGCGCCCGTCCACCTCCCCGTCTCCGCTCGCCTGCTCGGGGCTCAGGTAGGCAGGCGTCCCCAGCGCGAGGACGGCCTCCGTGAGGGTCTCCTCGACCCCCGAAGCGAGGTGCGCCACACCGAAGTCGGCGAGAAGCGCATGATCTCCGGAGAGCAGGATGTTGCCCGGTTTGACGTCCCGGTGGATCACGCCGTGTGCGTGTGCGTGGTCGAGGGCGTCGGCGACCTCGCCCGCGATCCGGAGAGCGGCGGCCTCGGGAAGTGCCCCTTCGCTGGCGATCCGATCCCGGAGGGAGCCGCCCTCCACGAAGGGCATGACGTAGTAGAGGAGACCCTCGATGTCGCCGGAATCGTGCAACGGGAGGATGTGGGGGTGGGTGAGGCCTGCCACGACCTCGATCTCGCGCTGGAATCTCTCCGCACCGATCTGCTCCGAAAGTTCGGGACGGAGTACCTTGATCGCCACGTCGCGGTGATGCTTCAGGTCGCGGGCACGGAAGACGACCGACATTCCGCCCCTGCCCACTTCGCATTCGAGAACGTACCGGCCTTCGAGAGCCGAACGGAGGGCGGACTCGATGTCGACCAACGTGCCTCCCATGCTCCCAGGGAGAACTTCACGTCGGGGCCGCAAACAGCACGAACTTTCGGGGGGTTTCGAAATATGCGCGATCGCAGCGCTCAGGTCAAACGGAAGCGGCCTCAGCCCGAGTACCGCTCCAGATACTCGTTCACCCTCAGCTTCCGCGCCGTGTTCTTCGAGGTCATGTAGCGGATCTTTCCGAAGATCGGCCGCTCCGGTCCCCACGGACGATCGTATCGACCCAGACACCAGTAGATCCCCGAATACGAGTTGGGGTCGCGGCCGTCGAGTGCGTACCGGGTGTTGAGTTCGATCATCACCTCGGCCGCCTCCCGGGGCGTCGAGGTCCACTCCAGAATTTTCTTCCCCCAGAGCATCCGCAGGTAGTTGTGAATCACGCCCTCCCGCACCAGTTGCCTCTGAGCCGCGTTCCACAGCTCGTCATGCGTCTCGGCCGCGGCGAACTGCTCGACCGAATAGGTATGCTCCCGCGGGTCATCGACGTGATCGGCCAGGGTTTCCCGGGCCCAGTCGGGCAGCGCATCGTACTCCCGGTAGTCTTCACGAATCGCCGCCATGTTGTAGCCGAGCTCGCGCCAGGTGACCAGTTCGTCCAGGAAGGCCTCGGCGGGCTCGCTCATCCCCCACCAGCCGGACCGTTTCCCGTTCGCCGGCCGGTCTTCGAGGTCGGTGTCCCAGCCCTCCTTCTCGGCGAGGCGCTCCAGGATTTCGTGAGTCGAAATGTGTCCGAAGTGAAGCCACGGCGAGAGTCCGCTCGCCACCTCTTCCTCGGGCTGATTCCGCTCGTCCGCATAGCGCGAGATGCGCTCTCGCAGGAAGGTGTCGAGTGCCGATAGGGCCGCCGACTGCCCGCCCGTCCGATCGGTCGCTTCGATCGAATGGTCGATCGGCAGGTGCGACAGGTCGAAATCCTTCCCCTTACCGGCCAGGTCGGTCGTCGGCCAACGATCGAGAACGTCCCCGGGAATCTCAGGTGCAGGGACTCCGGCGAGACCCTCGATCGGGTCCCGCAGGGGCGTGCTCTCCAGGAAGCCCGGAAGACTCTTCTGCAGATATCGGCGGAACGTGTAGGCGGTCGGATAGCTCTTTTCGGTGGCGCGGAGGGGCGCGAGACCGTTCCCATCGACGGCCTCGAGCCGAACCGGGACACGCCGGGCCGCGACCTCCAGCATCCGGGGAATGAAGAAGTTCGGATAGTCGTCGGTGACGATCGCGCTCGCCCGCTCCGCCAGCGCTCCGAGCAGGCCGCGACCCTCTCCGATCGAACGCTCCACGTAGGGCAGGTAGGTCACCCCGGGTCGATCTGCTAACGCGGCGGCATTGTCTCCCATGCCGTCGATGATGAACCGGTGAAATCTGTCGCTCGCCCAGCGGTAGTCCGAGCGAAGCGCCTCGAGAACGATCACACCCGTGCCCTGCTCCACGGCGCGCTCCACGGCCCGCTGAAGCGCGAAGTTGCTCCGCGTGCGGCGAAAGCTGGTCATCCAGTAGAGAACATAGTCGCCGCCCGGGTTGACCTCGCGTCCATTGAGGTCTCGGACCCGTCCGTCCGGAACTCCGCTCGCCTGACTCATCGTATGCTCCTCTTCGCCGGGAAACTCATCCGCCCCCCTGTGCGTCCATTTAGTGTCCAACTATAATTATTGGACAAAGACTTGACAATCAGTCCGACAGTCCGTTCATGTCGAGCAGCACGTTGGATGCTCGATTCATAGCACAGCTTCGAATCTGTTGTCGGGGCTGTGACAAAAAACCGAGATTCAGGGAGTCAAAGATGAAAAGTACGATCAAGAAGCTGGTCGCTACGTTCTTCGCCGTGGCGCTCGTCGCCGTTCCGGCGCAGGCCCAGATGGCGGGATACAGCACCACGTCGACCCATGACGCCGGGATGTCGTCTGACGACAACATCGTCGAGGTCGCCGCGAAGGCGGGGTCGGTCGGGACGCTTCTCGCCGCGGCGGAAGCCGCCGGTCTCGTCGGTGCGCTGGAAGGTGAGGGCCCGCTGACCGTCTTCGCTCCGACCGATGACGCGTTCGCGAAGCTGCCCGCGGGAACGGTCGAGACGCTCCTCAAGCCGGAGAACAAGGAGCAGCTCAAGGCGATTCTCCTCTACCACGTAGTGGCGGGTGATGTTACTTCGGACAAGGTCGTGAAGCTTTCGTCCGCCGAGACGCTGCAGGGTCAGAAGGTGAAGATCGCCGTCAAGGACGGTAAGGTCTATGTGGACGACGCGCAGGTGATCAAGGCTGACGTCGATGCCAGCAATGGCGTGATCCACGTCATCGACTCGGTGATTCTGCCGAGCGACTGACGCCGGATCGGTGATTAGGTTTTCGGGGCGGGGAGTTCCACTCAACTCCCTGCCCCGGTCTTTTTGACGCACTCACGGTGCGCGGTCGCACCTCGGGCATCGCGGCAGGAAGGTAGAGGAGAGAGTCGGGGAAGATGGAACAACGAACTGCTTCAGAGTCGCGCACTTTCGTGATCCTCGGAGGTACCGGAGGAATCGGAGCCGAGGTCGTTCGGCAGCTCAGGGCAGCGGGATCGAACGTGCTCGCCGTCGCGCGAGGAGAAGAGCGGCTGGCCGCCCTTGCCGCCGAGAGCGGAGCCGAAACGCTGGTCGCGGATGCCTCGGACTTCGATGCGGTCGAGAAGGCGGCGGAGAAAGCCAGGGAGGCGTGGGGAGGGCTCGACGGGATCGTCAACTGCGTCGGGTCGGTCCTGCTGCGTCCGGCGCACATGACATCCGCGGCGGCGTGGCGCGAGACCGTCTCTCAGAACCTCGACACCGCATTCGCCGCCGTCCGTGCGGCGGGGAAACACCTCGGTTCCGGCGGCTCGGTGGTCCTGGTCAGCACGGCCGCCGTACGCAGCGGCCTGCCGAACCACGAGGCGATCGCAGCGGCCAAGGGAGGCGTGGAAGGCCTCGTCCGCTCAGCGGACGCTACGGACGGACCGCAGGGCGTGCGCTTCAATGCCGTGGCCCCCGGTCTCGTTCGTACTCCGCTCACCGAGCGGATCACGAGCAACGAAAAGGCGGCCGAAGCTTCTCGCTCGCTGCACGTGATGGGACGCTTCGGCGAGGCGGCCGAGGTCGCTTCTGCGATCTGCTGGCTGTTGGACCCGGCTCAGGGCTGGGTCACGGGTCAGGTGATCGGGATCGACGGGGGGCTGGGCAGTGCCCGGACGATGCCCCGTGGATGAGCCTCGCGAGATGCCTCGGGAATCGCATCCAGCCGGAGAGGAAATCGAGGGCCGGGTGCTGCTCACGGGCGCGACCGGTTACGTCGGCGGACGACTGCTCCAGGAGCTCGAGCGCTCCGGCGTCCCCCTTCGTTGCCTCGCCCGGCGGCCGGAAGCCCTGCGGTCCCGCGTAGACGACACGACCGAGGTCGTGCAGGGTGATGTCCTGGATGGCGACAGCCTCCGGGAACCGATGGCGGGAGTCGATACCGCGTACTACCTGATTCACTCGATGGGAGATGAAGGCGATTTCGAGGAACTCGAGCGCAGGGCCGCCACGAACTTCGGCGAATCCGCCCGAGAGGCGGGTGTGCGTCGGATCGTCTACCTCGGCGGACTCGGTTCCGGGGACGACCTCTCCGCGCACCTGCGCAGCCGTCAGGAAGTCGGACGTATCCTGCGCGATTCCGGCGTTTCGACGATCGAGCTTCGGGCCTCGATCATCATCGGATCTGGGAGTCTCTCCTTCGAAATGATCCGATCGCTGGTCGAGAAGCTCCCCGTGATGATCACGCCCAGCTGGGTCCGGGTCGAAGCGCAGCCGATCGCGATCGAGGACGTCGTGGCCTACCTCGATGCGGCCCGCACCACGCCGCTGACGGGGAGTCGCGTCTTCGAGATCGGGGGCGCCGACGTCGTGAGCTACGGCGAGATCATGCGCGAGTACGCCCGGGCCCGGGGCCTGAGACGCTGGATGATACCCGTGCCCATGCTGACGCCGTGGCTGTCCAGCCTGTGGCTGGGCCTGGTCACGCCTCTCTACGCGAAGGTCGGTCGGAAGCTGATCGAAGGCGTGAAGAACCCCACGGTCGTGACGGACCCGTCGGCCCGCGAGTTGGGCGTGGAGCCGCGCGGCATCGCGGAAGCGATCGCGAGAGCGCTCGCGAACGAACAGAATGCCTACGCCACCTCCCGCTGGTCGGACGCCGGCACCTCCGGAGGCCCGGAAGACGGTGGCGGCAGTGGAAGCGGGGACAGCGACCGCGGTCGAAAGTACGGGCGTCGCATCGTCGATACGAAGACGCGAAAAGTGCGCTGTTCGGTGGCCGAAGCCTTCGCACCGGTTCGGCGCATCGGGGGCGCCGTCGGCTGGTACTACGGCAATCCGCTGTGGCGAATCAGGGGATTCCTGGATCGGCTGGTCGGCGGGCCGGGACTTCGACGAGGGCGCCGCGACCCGGAGGATCTTCGACCCGGGGAAGCGCTGGACTTCTGGCGGGTCGAGGCGTTCGAGCCCGACCGACTGCTGAGACTGCGCGCGGAGATGCGGCTCCCCGGCCGAGCGTGGCTCCAGTACGAAGTCCGTCCCGACGGGGAATCCGGTCGGCACTCCGTCATCACGCAGACGGCGATCTTCGATCCCCTGGGCCTCACCGGACGCGTCTACTGGTACGCCCTGCTGCCGATTCACGCCTTCATGTTCCGGGGGATGCTCCGGAACCTGGCGCGAGAGGCCGAACGGCTCTGCGCCGCGCCGTCTCACGCCCGTTCAGCGCTCGACGGGTCCGAGATAAATATCCAGCCAGTCGAGGGTCTCGCGAATCAGTAGCTGTCGGGGGACGTCGTGTCCTCGCTCGGCGTTGGCCTGTAGTCAGGAACCTCGTGGCCCGCCGACGTCACGCTCCCGGTTCAGCCGACAAGACTCAGTCCCTCCCCACCGGTCCCACGTAGGGCGGCAGTCTCTCGAGCAATTCCGCGAAGCGCGGATCATCTCCACGAAGTCGAAGAATTCGTCGGGATCCCCCCGGGCCGCGATCAGAGTTCCGGTCATCCAGCCCGGAGCCTCTTCATTCTCACGAATTCGATCGAGCGCCCGATCCACCGCTGCGCCGTCACCCGAGATGGCCGCTTCCCACCCCTGGAACCACGTGTCGTACAGCGAGTCTGCGGGCGTGAGGGTCGATCGAACCCGGGCCACGTAGGCCCGGGCGGAATCCGGGCCCTCTTCCTGTTCGAGGGCGTACAGCAGGGCGGCATACACTTCGGGAGCCGGCAGGAGGTTCGCCAGGTGCGACTCCGCTCCCGCATGCGTCTCCCGCATCAGCGAGACGCCCGCACGCAGCTCGCGGAGCGTTGAACCGAGGTCTCCCGCGAGATACTGCAACATCCCGACCCATATCATGTGCGGCCCTCGTTCCGCTCCCGGCGTGAGCTCCCGGAACCTCAGCACGGCCGCCAGGGCGGCATCCGCGTCCCCGTTCTCGATCGCGTGCTGGAACAGGCCGGCATAGGCGGGGGCGAAATCGGGCTCCAGCTGCAGCACCTCC
>JARRPA010000219.1:0-3858 GCA_037383305.1 Gemmatimonadota bacterium
GGTAGGGGGTTCCTTTATCTTCAGTGAGCTGATCAACAGCTCGGTGCTCTCCTTTGGTAAGATCCGTGCAGGCTGGGCCCAGGTCGGAAACGATGTGGCTGCCCTGAGGATCAACCCGACTTACCCGCTTTCAGGTAGCCCCTACTTCGGACTGCCACAGATGTACACGAATGCCACAGCGGTTGACCCGAACATCTCCCCTGCTCTGAACACCTCGGTGGAGGCCGCCCAGACCATGGTGAGCCGATCGCAGCCGTTCTTCTCCTTGAAGTTCCGGATGTCGGCCCGCAGCTGCTCGCCGAGATCGTACTTGTTCTTGCCCTTCTTGACGTTCGTCCCGTCGAGCTTCTTGACGTACGCCTTGTCGAAGACGGCCGGCATGGGCTGAATCGATTTCAGGAAGTCGGCGACCGGCTCGAGATCCTCCGGTCTCAACACGCCACAGTTCCGGGCCGACTCGTAGGCATCATCCGGGATCGGGTCCCACGCTCCGAACACCACGTCAGAAAGCTCGGCCAGAGGCACGACATCCTTGATCAGCGGGGAGCGGTGCTCGGTCCGCTTCCCGAGTCGGATCGTCGCCATCTGCGTCAGCGATCCGATCGGTTGCGTGCGTCCTCTGCGAATCGACTCCACACCGGCGATCGTCGTCGTCGAGACGGCCCCGAGGCCGACGAGAAGAATCCCCAGCGTTCCTTCGGCCGGCTCGATGTCGCGGCCCTGTACTTCGTTACCCATGTCTGGTTCGTTCCTGATTCGAGAGTGGCCCATGGTTTCGTGGAGACCGCGCCTGTCAGTCGTCCTTCTTCGGCACGGCCTTTCCGACGGCGACCCCTTCCGGTCGCGTATTCCTCCAGACCCACCAGATCCGCTGGATCACGGTCACATTGGTGAGCACGGCGAGTACGTAGATCACGACTTTGAGGACGATCCCGTTGCCGTCCTCTCCGAAGGCGAGCGCCGCGAGCCCGATCAGGATCACCCGTTCGGCGCGCTGCATCAAGCCGACCGTGCAGTTGATGCCCAGGGACTCCGCCCGAGCCCGTGTGTAGCTGATCATCAGCGATCCCGCCATGGCGAGCATGATCGCGTAGATCGTCCCGACATCCCCCAGCACGAGGCGGTAATCGTTGTAGAGCGACAGGAGTCCGAGGTAGACCGCGATTTCGGAGAGCCGATCGAGCGTGGAATCGTAGAAGGCCCCGAACGGCGACGCGAGACCCGTCCTTCGGGCGACCGTTCCGTCGAAGAGGTCGAAGATTCCGCCGAGAAGGATCAGGATCCCGGCGGTCCGGACGTGGTGCGAGTGGAAGAAGAACCCGGACGAGCAGGTGATCAGAAACCCGATCGTGCTCAGCGTGTTCGGGTGCACACGCCAGCGGGTCAATGTCGCCATGACCGGCTCGACGGCCCTGCGCAGGCCTCTCTCTACCGTCTTTCGAATATCTTCCATCGTGGGCTCAGGGAACGATGATCCCGCTCTGCTCCCCCGCCCGGATCCCCTCTCCGATGGCCTGATTCACCCGATCCATCAACTTGTCGAAGTTGGCCTGGCTTGCGATCAGCGACTGATACCGGGAGCTGGACTGCATCTGCTCGGTCAGTTCGGCGAGTTCGGTCTCGAGCTCCGGGGGCGGCTCCTCTTCCCGATTGAGGTGCTCGACGATCTTCTCCTGGAGCTCCCGCATCTTGGTCAGCATCTGGTTGGAATCGCTATCCTCCGCGATCTCCCGATGCGCAGCCTTCAGGTACGTGAACTCCGGGGTATGAGCGAGCAGCCGCCCGACCTCACCCGCCTTCTCGAATATACGTTCGCGCTCATTCTCTTGCATGAACTCACCACTGCGAGGGTTCGGGGACGCGCGCGGCCGCCGTGATGCGACCGCTGGCATGAGCCCCCTCCGGAAGACGGAGGAGTATAATGCCGCCCCATGCGCGACGCGACCGAGGACGACGTCAGCGCACGGCCATCACGAATCGGTCTCGTCCGGCCAGATCACGCCGGACGACCGTCAGACGCCAGGGCCCGGCCCGGTCCAGGAGGTCGGAGACCGCCTGCGCCTGCCCGGCCCCGATTTCGAGGAAGAGTCGCCCCCCGTCCCGCAACCGCTCCCGGGCGCCGCTCACGACGCGCCGGATGACCGCCAATCCGTCGGGACCTCCGTCGAGCGCCTCGAGAGGATCGTGCTCGCGAACCTCGATCGGAAGGCATGCGATGTCGCGCGTCTCGATGTACGGTGGATTGGAAACGATCACGTCGAACGCGGGACACGCCGCGAGCGCGGCGTACGGATCCAGTCCGCACTGAAGGAGGGCCAGGCGGTCTTCCAAGCCGAGCCGCCGTCGGTTCTCGCGGGCGAGAGCCAGCGCATCCCGAGAAATGTCGAGGCCGAGAGCGCGGGCTGATGTTCCTTCCGACAGCAAGGAGAGCGCTATGGCACCCGAGCCCGTGCCGATGTCGAGGACCCGGTGCAGCCGCGCGTCATTCCTTCCACGATCCGAAACCGCTCCCGTGGAGTCATCAGACGGGTCCCGTGCCCAGGCCGTGATCCACTCGACGAGCTGCTCTGTCTCCGGCCGCGGAATCAGGGCGCGGCGGTCCGCTCGCAGTTCGAGATCCCGAAACGCCACCGTGCCTTCGATGTGCTGGAGAGGCTCCCCTCCGACCCGCCGTTCCAGGAGCGCGTCGAGCCGGGCACGAGCCTCCCTGTCCACTCGTCGCTCCCGGTCCAGAAGCAGCGTGGCTCGCGGGAGATTCAGCACCAGCGAGAGCAGCCTTGCGGCTTCGAGAGCCGCGCTCTCCACGCCCGCCGCTTTCAGCCTCGTTTCGGCGTCTCGCACCGCCTCAGCCGCAGTCGTGCGCGCCGTCCGCCCCGTCAGCATCTCGCTCCCGACGGTCATTCGCCGTCATGCTCCAGGCGCTCGCGGAGCCCGGCGGCCCTCAGCGCGTCGACGACCTCCTGGAGGTCTCCCTCCAGGACGCTGTCGAGCCGATGAATCGTCAGGCCGATGCGGTGGTCCGTGAGGCGGTTCTGCGGATAGTTGTAGGTGCGGATCTTCGCCGACCGGTCCCCGGTGCCTACCTGCAACCGACGCTCACGCGCGCGATCGGCCTCCTGCTCGGCCACTCGCATGTCCAACAGACGACTGCGCAGCACCTTCAGGGCTCGGGCCTTGTTCTTGTGCTGTGATTTCTCGTCCTGGCAGCTGACCACGAGCCCCGTAGGTCCGTGGGTGATCCGGACGGCGGAGTCGGTGGTATTCACGGACTGTCCGCCGGGTCCCGAGGAGCGGAAGACATCGATTTTCAGGTCGGCCGGATCGATCTCGACGTCCACGTCCTCGGCCTCCGGCAGCACGGCGACGCTGGCGGCCGAAGTATGGATCCGGCCCGAGCTCTCGGTGACCGGCACGCGTTGCACGCGATGGACGCCGGACTCGTATCGCAGATGCCCGTATACGTCCCGCCCCCGAACGACGAACACCACTTCCTTGAGCCCGCCGAGCACTCCCTCACTGGTGGAGATTTCCTCGACCTTCCATCCCTGCCGATCCGCAAACCGGGTATACATCCGATAAAGTTCAGCCGCGAAAAGGCCGGCTTCGTCTCCTCCGGTCCCCGCGCGGATTTCTACGACGGCGGGCCGATCGTCGAGAGGGTCCTGCGGAACGAGGAGCCGCTGCAGCTCCGCATTCAGGACGGAACGCTCCTCTTCGAGCTCGACGATCTCGGCCTCGGCGAGCTCGGCCAGACCGGCATCCGGGCCTGCCGCGAGCTCACGGGCCTGTCGCAGCTGGTCCGAGAGCCTGAGATACCGTCGGCAGGGCTCCACGGACCCTGCGAGATCGGAATGCTCG
>JARRPA010000220.1:0-3846 GCA_037383305.1 Gemmatimonadota bacterium
CGAGCCCGCCGGACCCGTTCTGGCCACCGTGGGCGACGTGCGGGTGCTGGACGCCTACGTGCCCCGGCCTGCCGCCGGTGACGTGACGGCGGCCTACCTCACGCTCCGGAACGACCCCGCTGTCAGCCGCCGTGTCTCTCAACGGCCCACCGGCCCGCCGGTGCCGGTCACTCTCTTCAACAGCGTACCTGCCTCGATCCGATCCGATGACCGGATGCCGTTGATTCGGAAGACGTCGGCGTCTTCCACCGTCGAGGGATAGCGAGATACGAACTCCCCCGCGGTCATCGCTTCGCTCACGCGAACCAGGTCGATTCGCCGGGGCTCCACCGCGAGCAGCGTCGAGTCCGTGAGCGGAGCGAAGCTGTTCATCGTTCGCTCCATGGAAGCGGCATAGCGTCCGACCCGTGAGGAGGGTGCATAGCCGAGCATCGTATAGGTGAGATCTCCGTACTGCACGAAGCTCGCGATTCCCTCGATCACGCCCTGCCGGGTCGTCGTCGACCAGGTGCCCACGACCGCCGGAAGTCCGTTGACCGACTTTCGCGCGATCCCCGTCCGCTCGATTCCATCCCGGGAGAAGAACTCCTCCGCCGCCCGCTCCGGGGATCCGGAGCCGGCTGTCAACTGGAACTTCGCGTCTTTGTCGGGGCTTCCGGCGAGCACGGCGGTCTTCGATTTCCGCTTCAGCAACCCGTCGGGCAAGGTGAACTGGAATGCCAGCTCCGGATGGAGGAATCGCTGCCCGAGGAAGTAGCCTTCTCTCGGGTCCTCACCCCAGACCAGTCCCTGGATCCGCTGCAGGTACTCGTCACGTCGGACCAGGCCGTCGCGGAGACCGCTCTTCGCGATCCTCTCCTCGGCGGCCGCGATGCGATTGCCCGGATCCGGATGCGTCGACGCCCATTCGGGTATGGCTCGGCCCGAGCCCTCGCCCTGCCGATCGAGGATCTCGAACATGTCGACGGCACCCTGAGGATCGTAGCCGAGGCGGGTCATGTAGCGGAACCCGAGCTCGTCCGACTGGGCTTCATCATCCCGGCCGAACTTCAGGAACACGACTCCCAGCGCTCCCGACAGGCCCTCGGAGTAGGGCATCAGATCGGGCACCGCGATCATACTGGCGATCAAGCCGAGCTGGGCGATCTGCTGACGACTCATCTGCTCGACGATGTGCCTCGCCGTGACGTGCCCGATCTCATGACCGAGGACCGAAGCCAGCTCGGCCTCGGAATTGAAGTGCGCCATGATGCCGCGGGCCAGGTAGATCGGCCCGCCCGGGAGGGCGAAGGCATTCACGACGGGATCATCGACGACGGCGAACGACCAGGGCAGATCGGGTCTTTCCGACACGGCGGCGAGCGCCTGCCCGACGCTGTCCACATATGCGTTGAGGGCGGAATCGTCATACAGGCCCTGCTCGCGTTCGACCTCGAGCCTGTACTGCTGGCCCATCTCGATTTCCTGACCCTCGCTGACGAGAGACAGCATGCTGCCGCCGGTGGCCGGATTCGTGGCGCAGGCGGACAGCGACAGGGAGATCGCCGTGACCGCTGCCGGGATCAGATTTCGTCGAACCACACTTCGCCTCTCGTTTCCGTGCGGGCGTGCACCTCCGCGCACCACCAGGTGGACCGATCGTTCTCCGGACATCCCCGAAGCTCGATCCTGCCTCTGAAGATAGAGGGAACGAGAGCGGACGAAAGCTCCGGTGACTTGACGGGCTGCAGAGCCGCACGTATTTACTCCCCCATGATGAACCAGCGCTCGCACCACGGTCACCATTCGCTCCACGCTACGCGTGGATCCGGAGGCGTGTGCCCGTAAGCTGAGCCGCAGAGAAGAACCGACAGTCCCAGGGCGCCCGCTTCGGCAGCGGGCGCCTTTTTTTGTGTCCGCCACGGCCCAGGTGTGGAGAATGACAGGACCAAGGAGCTAGAGATGCCTCGCAGAAACGGCGAGAGCCTGAGAGTCGCGGTCCAGAGCAACGGTCGGCTGACCGGATACAGCCTCGAGCTGCTCAAGGACATCGGCCTCGAGTTCGAAGATCACGAGAGACGCCTGTTCACCCGATGCCGGAACTTCGACGTCGAGCTCCTCTTTCTTCGCGACGACGACATCCCCGAATACGTGGCGGACGGCGTCGCCGACCTCGGGATCGTGGGACGTAACGTGATCCTCGAAAAGCGGGCCGACATCGACCCGCTGGTACCCCTGGGGTTCGGGTTCTGCACGCTGACGCTCGCGGTACCCGCCAACGCATCGATCCGGTCGCCGAAGGACCTCGCGGGAGCCCGAATCGCGACGACGCACCCCGCATCACTGGAACGGTACCTGAAGGAGGAGGGAATCGAAGCCGAGATCGTGGAGCTGGCCGGCGGCGCGGAGATCGCACCGGCGCTGGATGTCGCGGACGCGATCTGCGACCTGGTATCGACCGGCACGACGCTGCGGATCCACGACCTGAGGAGAATCGGTGACGTCTGGGATTCCGAGGCATGGCTGGTCGCGAGCCGAGGACTGGCCCACCATGCCGGACGATCCGCTCTCGTTCAACGGCTTCGGGTCCGGCTCGACGGCCTTCTCACCGCACGACGCCTCAAGTACGTGACCCTCAACGCGCCGCGTGAAGCTCTGCCGCGCATCCGGGAGATTCTCCCCGGCATGCGAAGCCCCACGGTCGTTCCGCTGGCCGACAGCGGCATGGTCGCGGTTCACGCTGCCGCTCAGGAAGAGGTGTTCTGGGAGGCGATGGAGAGGCTCAAGGAGGCCGGAGCGACCGAGATTCTCGTCCTGCCGGTGGAAAAGGTAATGCGATGAGCGATCTGAGCCGGGGTCCGATTCCCATCCATGCCGGCAGGTCTGCGGAAGCATGGGTAGAGGCCGTTGGCCAGACCGGCGGCGACCGGCTCATACGTGGATCCGTCCGGGAGCTCATCGAGCGAGTCCGGTATGAGGGCGACGCCGCCCTGTGGGATCTCGCCGAGCAGTTCGAGAGCGGCCGGCCGACGTCGCTGCGAGTTCCTCGGTCGGAGTGCGATGCGGCCCTCGCCGGACTGCCGGATGACCGACGAACCGCACTCGAAGTCGCGGTACGCAACATCCGGCGCTTTCACGAGGGACAGATCGGCGACGAGCCCGCCGTGAACGTCATGCCCGGAGTCACCGCCTGGCGCGAGTTCCGTCCGATCGATCGCATCGGCGTGTACGCACCGGGCGGTCGGGCGGCCTACCCTTCGAGCGTACTCATGTCCGTCATTCCGGCGCGTCTCGCGGGCGTGCGCGAAATCGCGCTCTGCTGCCCTGCGGGATCCGAGGGTCGTCCTCCGGAGTCGGTCATGGCCGCGTGCGCGCTGCTCGAGGTGAACGAGCTCTACGCGATCGGGGGGGCGCAGGCAATCGCGGCAATGGCTCTCGGAACGGAGACGATCCGAGCGGTCGACAAGATCTTCGGACCTGGCAGCTCGTGGGTCAACGAAGCCAAGCTCGCCCTCTTCGCCGAGGTGGAAATCGATCTCCCGGCCGGTCCGTCGGAGGTGGTCGTCTGGGCGGACTCCACGGCCGATCCACGACTCGCGGCCGCAGAGCTGGTAGCGCAATGCGAGCATGGTCCGGACTCGATCGCGGCTTGTGTATTTTCGGATGCCGACGAACGGGCTGCCGACGGCCTGATGGAACGAGCCCGGGCTACGGTGCTTCACGCACAGAAGGCGCTCGATGCACTCGACGCTGCCGATTCTGCCGGGAACGGAGGCGGCGGACCGGCGGCAGCGGCCCGGGAGAGCCTCGCCCGGTCGGCGAGTCTCGGCGCGGAATCAGACGCTGTCGGGGCAGAATGGGTGAACC
>JARRPA010000221.1:0-6762 GCA_037383305.1 Gemmatimonadota bacterium
TCGCCCAGCTCCATGCGCTGGCACTCCAGGGACTTCACCTTGCCATTGTCGTTTTTAATCGACAACGGCGCGGTCAGATAAATGTTTTCCACCCCTTCGCAGAGGGCCTGCTCGAATTCCCCCTCGGCCCGATACAGTCCGGAGATCATCTGGAGCTGCCCGACGCGGCCGGGATCGAGCTCCAGGATCCGTTCCCGCTCCGCGCGCGCGTCCTCTCGCCTGCCCGCGACCTCGTAGTATCCGGCGAGCTGGTCGTGCGCATCGACGTCATCGGGGTAGAGCTCGGCCCACATCTCGCTCGTGGCGATCGCGCGCTCGGGGTCCCGACGCACGATCCAGTACGTGATCGCCCGAACCGGGAACTGCACGCGTTCCGGCAACCGGTACATGTAGTCCATCGCCCGGTCCAGGGCCTGCTCGCCGGCCGCCGCGTCATTGAGCAGAGTCCGGGCCTGAAACAGCTCGAGCCACGCCAGGGCGAAGGTGGAATCCCGTGCCACGGCGTTCTCGAGCTGCTCCGCTGCCGCCTCGAAATCGCGTCGCTTCGTGGAGGCCTCGGTTGCCGCCACGAAAGCCCGGTAGGCTTCCGGGTTCTTCGTGAGCAGCTCGGCGACCTCGAGATCGGCGGTGCTCTCGATGTGCTGAGTCGGGAGCTCCAGATCGTTCCGCAGCTGCAGTGAAACCCGGTCGGCAAGCGCCAGTGCAACCTGTCCCGTGAAAGACGTCTGCTGAATCAGCTTTCCGCGCTCGGTTTCGTACAGAGACACAGTCACGGTTGGTGTTCCGGCACTGTCCTCGATCGTTCCCGACACGAAGTGCTCCGCATGGAGTCGATCGGCCAGCTGCCGTTTGAGCGTAAGCGGGACATCGAGCCCGTCGTCGAGCCCCTCCTGCCTCATTCTCATGCTCAACTGCTCGTTGTCCGGAATGGTCACGAACGGGTCCTGGAGGAGGTCCATCCGGACGCCGATGGGGACGGCGTACTCCAGCCAGTCGAATCCGTCGTTGCCGGAGTCGTTGTCGAACGGGAACACCAGGATGCTCTTCCGGAACTCGGACTTGGGGATCACCCGCTCGATCGTGTTGCCTTCTTCATCTTCGACGACCACGGTCGTAGTCGCGGCCCCGAGGTCCCTACCGCGAAACAGCCCGAACAGGACGACGGCCGCGAGCACCAGGTTGATCGTGAGCCCGATCCGCTCCGCGCGCGACCATTGATCGCGGCCCGGCTTCCCATGAAACCACGCTACCATGGACACGGCCGGAAGCAGCAACAGCCAGCCGGCGACAATGAAGTCTGTGAGATGGGCCGACAGGAGGTATCGGTTTACGGCCCAGTCCGTGAACTCGAGGACGAGCCAGCCGGTCGCGAGATAGCCACCCATGATCTGGGGTACCCGCCGGGCAAAGAGCTCTTTCAGCATGCCCCGGAACCTCGGGCTGCGCTCGCGCCGGGGCAAATCGTTCCGGAAGTCGGCTCTAGAGAGCGCAGGCAGGACATTCTCAGCCGCTCCGGAATCTCTTGTGGTGCGAGATGGGACGTGCGTCGTCTCGCCTCGTGCACTCGATGGCGGTCATTCTTCCCTCGGTGTTCCGGGTCAGGGCGGCCTTCCTTGGTTGCGTTCGCAGTTCCGGATCTGACTTCGTCATTCCTGCTCATCGGCCGAAGGTCCGTAGATCGCCGGAAGCGGCACGTCGTTCATCCGCAGGTACACGGTAAGCTGACCTCGATGGTGAATCATGTGATTCAAAATGAAGCCTCTCACAACCGCCACCTTCGGCATGGAAAATACGGTTTCTCCGCCGTTCAGCAGCGACCAGGTCTCCATCATCACGGCGTCGTCGGCCCCGGAGAGAATCTCTCGAGCCTCCTTCACGTTCCGGTCGAAGGTCTCGAGGGCCTCGGCCGTCGAGCTCGCGGCCGGCTGTCTCGGAGGCTCGCTGCCGTCGGGCGGCGCCATGTCGATGCCGTCCTGCTGGATCGTGATCGCGGTCCAGGCCGGAAGGTTCGCCAGGTGCGAGGCGAGATCCTGCATGGAAGATGACTTCTCGTGCGGCTTCCAGGCGAAGGCCGCATCGGGCACTCGCTCGAGGGTCTTGCGCGTGTTCGCCATCTCGTGGTCGAACTCGGGCAGCAGTGCGGCACTGATCGACATCGGTTCCTCCTGTGGTGACAAATTCACGGACGAGCAGCTTCGGTCGGCACTCGACCTCCGGGAAACTCGTCTCTCAACCGTACCAGTGTCCTGGATACAACAGGTTCACGGCACTCAGCCAGATCGGGGGAAAGATCCGATCGAAGATCATCCAGGCCCCGATGATCCCGATCCACGCGAGACCGGGACGTCCCGCGAGCAGCGACCGATATGCGTTCATCAGCCGATCCGGCAGAAGGACGGGCAGGACTCCGCTGCCGTCCAGCGGCGGGAACGGGATCAGGTTGAATACCGCCAGAAGAAGGTTCAGGGAGAAGATCACGCTCAGGACGAGCGCGACAATTCCCGCGAGTCCCCCGCCAGGCGCCTCGACGATCCGGTCGAAGCCGATCGACATCGGCGGCGCCAGCCAGCCGAAGTGGGCACCGCCGCGAATCACCAGCCACGCGGCCATGACGAGGAGAAGATTCGCCGCCGGCCCGGCCAGCGACATCACAGCGGCCCGCTTCGGGTGAGACTCCGCCCAACGGGCATTGTAGGGCGCGCTCGCGTAGCCGAAGATCCACCCGGACGCCGCCAGGGACAGGAGCGGAAGCAATACCATGCCGAACGGCTCGCGCCGGATGTGCGGTCTCGGGTCGAGACTGACCTGCCCTCCGTGGTACGCGGTCGGATCCCCGCCCCGCAACGCCGTCCAGGCATGCGCCGCCTCGTGCACGATGGTCGAGAAGAGAAACACGAGGTACAATACGACCGCGTTCAGCGGCTCGATCATCGGCACCCGCCCGGAGCCTCGATCATCCGCCCGCCCGCTTCGCTTCGTGTCCGAGAGCCTCGAGCTCCGAGACGATCCTGTCCCGATGATCGCCCTGGATCTCGATCACTCCGTTCCGCACCGTTCCGCCCGAGCCACATTTCCTCTTCAGCCGCTTGGCGAGATCGGCCAGTTCGGGGTCGGTCAGAGGAAGCCCCGTCACGACCGTGACGCCCTTTCCCTTCCTGCCCTTGGTCTCTCGTCCGACCCGCGCGATGCCATCGCCGGACGGCCGCTTCCCGGCGAGCCGCTGCGCGCAGCGACACTCGTCGATCGCCCGCCGGCACCGCGGGCAGGTTCGGCCGACTTCCGTGGAGTAGACGAGACCTCCGTCCCGCCGGCCGTCAGCCATCGGCCGATCCTCCGGGTGGAATGCTCAGATACTCCCAATCGACTCCACGGAGCTCCTTGCCCCGGTCCACGATCTGTCCGATGTGATAGGCCGTGTGGGCGAGAGAGCGGTGGAGGGCGCGGATCACGGAAAGCTCCTCGCCTCGGATCACAACCGTGTCCACGAGGTTCGCATCGGCCAGCGAACCCAGCGTCGAGAACAGGGCCTGCCAACCCGAGTCCCAGTCTTCGAGCAGCTCCGAGCGGCTCGGAGCCCGGATCGCGAATTCCGACTCCCGGTCACGCCACGGCTTCTCGCCGTCAGCCGACAGGAAATCCGTGAACCGGGAGCGGAGATTTCCTGCGACGTGCCGGGCGATGGTCGCGATCGAGTTCGCGGCACCCGGCGCCGGCGCGACAAGCTGCTCGTCCGCGAGCTGGTCGAAAGTCTGCTCTGCCAGCGATCGATAACGCCGGTACTCCGCCTCGATCGATTCCATGAACGTGCGCATCGCGCGTTCCTTTCATCCTCGTTCAAAGGAACCTGATCGCGCCGCCGGGCCGGAGAATCCTGTGCGCCTCGGAGAACGCGCGCTCGAGGTCGGCGACGTAGCCCGGAATGCCGTTCAGGAGTGCCGTGTCGAAGCTCCCGTCTTCGTATGGAAGAGACTCGGCCGTACCCGCCTTTACCTCGAGGCCCCTCTTCTCCGCGATCGCTCGCATGTCGTCCGAGGGCTCGACGCCGAAGCCGACCTCGATCCCGTGTTCCTCCCGAAGGACCAGCTCGAACAGACCGGTGCCGCACCCGACGCTGAGAGTCCGGCCGGCGTCTTCCAGAAAATTCCGGATGAGACGTACCTCTGATTCCAGGATTGTCCGGTTCTCGAGGAACCAGGCATCGTAGGTCTCCGCGTATTCATCGAATGCCCGCTTCGTCATTCCGCATCTTTCCGTTACAGTCGGGAGTATCACCGGCTGGCCCGACACCGGGCCGCGCCCCATCTTCGCACAACTTCGCACAAACGATCACGCGCCGGAAGCGAAACCATCAGATGATACACCACATGATCAGTCCGATCACGAGGAGCCCGACTCTCCGTCTCGCGACATTCGCCTGTCTGGTGTGCGCGCAACCCGTCGCGGCTCAGGACGACGAGGTGCGAAGGACCGCAGAGATTCCGGGCCCGAGCTTCGAAGAAGTTCTCGGACTCGATGGGCTCGGTGGATACGCGCTCTCGCCGGACGGTCGCAGCGTCGCGTACGAGGTCCGCTCCGCGAACTGGGACGAGAACCGCTACGACCGGGAGATCTGGCTCTGGCGCGAAGGGCGGGAGGCGATCCGCCTGACCCGCTCTCCGAAGGGAACGAGCCGGGCGCCCGCGTGGTCGCCGGACGGTCGGTGGATCGCGTTTCTCTCCAATCGTGACGAGAAGCAGCAGATACACCTGATCCGCGCCGACGGCGGCGAGGCCGTCGCTCTCACGAGTCACGAGGAGGGTGTGAACCGATTCGACTGGTCGCCGGACGGAGCGCAGATCGCCTTTATGGCGTCCGAGCCGGAAGATTCGCTCCGCAAGCAGATCGAGAAGGGCTACGGTGCCTTCTCCGTGGAGGACGACTACCCGGGACGGACCCATCTCTGGCTCGTGGACGTGGTCGGAGACTCGGCTTCGAAGCCGCGCCGGCTCACCGAGGGCCTCGAGTTCACCGTGACCGGCTTCGACTGGTCCCCCGACGGAACCCGGATCGGATTCGGACACGAACCGGAGCCGTCGATCAACGCCCGCGGAGATATTTCGGTACTCGACGTCGAATCCGGTACGATAACGCCCGTGGTCACGGGACCGGGCTCGGAGGGCGGTTTCGAGTGGTCCCCCGACGGGGAGTGGATGCTGTACGCATCGGCCGGCTCCGACACGACTTCGGACTACTACCTGAACAGCCGGCTCTGGAAGATCCCCGCTGACGGCGGAGAGCCGATCCCGATCGCGCACGATCTGGACGAGTCGATGTGGAGCTACTGGTGGACGGACGAAGGCATCTTCGTCACCGCGTGGCAGGGCACCCGGCGCTCCGTGTTCCGCATCGATCCCTCCACGGGCGCGTATCGGGAGTTCGCGAATACGCCGGATCGGATCAACGGGCTCCGATTCTCGGACGATGGCCGCACGGTGCTGTTGTCGGGCGCCAGTGCCACCACCCTCTCCGAGCTGTACCGCACGACGCTCGAGGACTGGAAGCCGGTGCAGATCACGGACTTTTCCCGGCAGATCGAGGACTGGGAGATCGGGAGCAGCGAGGTGATCCGCTGGACCAGCGAGGATGGGACGGAGATCGAGGGCGTCCTGCACAAGCCGGTGGGCTTCGACCCGTCGCAGGAGTACCCGCTGCTGGTCGTGATTCACGGTGGGCCCACGGGAATCGACACGCCGACGCCGGTTCTCGGCTACGTGTATCCGGTCAACCAGTGGCTGGCGAAGGGTGCGCTGGTGCTCCGACCGAACTACCGGGGCTCGGCCGGATATGGTGAGGCCTTCCGCTCCCTCAACGTTCGGAACCTGGGCGTCGGCGATGCCTGGGATGTGCTGTCGGGCGTGGATCATCTCGTCGCACAGGGGATCGTGGACACCACCCGCATGGGCGCGATGGGCTGGAGCCAGGGCGGGTACATCTCTGCCTTCCTCACTACCACCACCGATCGATTCTCCGCGATCTCGGTGGGAGCGGGAATCTCCGACTGGATGACCTACTACGTGAACACCGACATTCATCCGTTCACACGGCAGTATCTGAAGGCGACGCCGTGGGACGACCCCGAGGTGTATGCGAAGACGTCGCCCATGACGCACATCCTCGACGCGAAGACCCCGACTCTGATTCAGCACGGCGAGAACGATCGGCGGGTGCCGATCCCCAACGCGTACCAGCTCTATCAGGGGCTACAGGACATGGGCGTGGACACCCGACTCGTGGTGTACGAGGACTTCGGACACGGTATCACCCGGCCGAAGGAGAGGCTCGCCGCCGTGTGGCACAACTGGCAGTGGTTCGCGAAGTACCTGTGGGACGAAGAGGTGGAGCTTCCCCTGCCGGATTCCGGCGATGGCGATGAGGAAGACCTGTGAGCGGCAAGAAGCCGGTGATCAGCATGCGCAAGAATGGTCGCGAGGTGCAGGTCGATCTGCACGGATACTCGACCGATACCGCTCTCTGGCTCGCCCGTGAGGTCGTGGAATCCGCCTGGCAGCGAGGTTGCGACACGGTCGTCCTGATCCACGGGGCGAAACACGTGGCGAGTCGGTCGACAGCGGACCAGGTCGGTCAGGGCGGAACGAAGTGGGCGCTACGCGATGCGCTCAACCGGGGTCAGTTCAAGCGCTGGGCCGAACCTGCGAACTCGAGCAAGCACGGCCGGAAGGCGGTCAGCGACCGGCTCTCCATTTCGCTCATGGAGAATCCGAG
>JARRPA010000222.1:0-3825 GCA_037383305.1 Gemmatimonadota bacterium
GTGCAGCGAGTGCGAGCGTGGCCGACAACCTCCGGCTGTTTCTCAACGTCTCCGTGGAGGCCTATCCGACGCTGACGGCAAACCAGAGTTTCCGGGCACTGCAGGACGAGCTGACTGAAACGGAAAATCGAATCGCCTTTTCGCGTCGGACTTTCAACGAAACCGTCCGGAACTACAACACCTTCATTCGCAAGTTTCCTCAGGCGATCACGGCGTGGGTGATCCGCGCCAAACCTCACGAGACGTTCGCGGCTCCGGCTTCGGCACTCGACGCGCCCGTGGTCGAATTCGGCGAATCGTCAGAAGGATAGGGACTCCGGCCATGAAGAGGATCGCAACTCGGGCCTTCATCTTCGCGGCAGCGGCCGCGTTCAGCGGGCCCTCGTTTCGCGGCCCATCCTTCGCCGCTGCACAGCAGAGCGACGCCGAGCAGAGAGTGGCCGAGCTCGCCCGACAGTACGAGAAGACGGAGCATCGCATAGAGATGCGGGACGGGACGCATCTGTACCTCGCTCTCTACGTGCCGCGGGAGCGATCGGAGGAAGATCTCCCGATCCTGCTGACGCGCACGCCGTACAGCTGCAATCCATATGGGCCGGAGGGGATCCCTCCCCGCATCGGGCCGAACCGGTGGCTTGAAAATGAGGGCTATATCTTCGCCTGTCAGGATGTCCGGGGACGCTACCAGTCGGAGGGCGCCTACGACAACATGCGGCCTCACGTGCCGGGCGAGCTGCCGATCGACGAGAGCTCCGACACATGGGACACGATCGAGTGGCTGGTGAACCATGCTCCGGCGAACAACGGAAAGGTCGGGATGTGGGGAATCTCCTATCCCGGCTTCTATGCTGCTGCCGCGCTTCCGGAGGCGCACCCGGCCCTGGTAGCGTCTTCTCCCCAGGCGCCGATCTCGGACTTCTTCTTCGATGACTTCCATCACCACGGTGCCTACACGCTGGCGTACTGGTTCATCACACCCGTCTTCGGTTACCAGCAGGACTCGCTGAACACCGGGAACTGGTTCCGGTTTCCGGCTCGCGGGTCGCGGGATGGCTACAAGTTCTACATGGACCTCGGACCCCTCGAGAACTCCGACGCCGTGTACGACTCGACCAACTTCTTCTGGCGTCAGCTCGTCGAGCATCCCAACTATGACGAGTTCTGGCAGGAACGGAACATCCTCCCTCATCTGCAGGACGTCGACCATGCCGTGCTCACGGTCGGAGGCTGGTACGATGCCGAGGACCTCTACGGTCCACTCAACATCTACCGGACTCTCGAGCGGGAGAATCCGGGGATCGCGTACAACGGCCTCGTCATGGGACCGTGGGGGCACGGGGACTGGGCGCGCACCCTGTCCCCCCACGTGATCGGAGACATCGACTACGGAGACGACATCTCGGGCTGGTATCAGCGAGAGGTGGAGACGCCGTTCTTCCGCTACTGGCTGAAGGGAGAGGGGGCTCCGCCCTCGTTCGACGCGTTGACCTTCGACACCGGGCGCAAGGAATGGCGGTCCTTTCCCGCCTGGCCACCGGTGGAGGCGGAGAACCGATCGCTGTATCTGCGAGCCGACGAGGCGCTCTCGTGGCAGCCGCCATCGGCGGGTGAAAGGGAGTTCACCGAGTACGTGAGCGATCCGAACGAGCCGGTTCCCTACACGGATGAGATCCGGTTCGTGTTCACGCCGCGCCGCTACATGAACGAGGACCAGCGCTTCGCCGAGCGTCGCCCGGACGTGATCGAGTTCCAGACCGAACCGCTCGAGGAGGAGCTGACCCTGGCCGGCGATATCCTGGCGCGTCTGGAGGTCTCGACGACCGGAACGGACTCGGACTGGATCGTAAAACTGATCGACGTCTATCCCGATGGGACGCCGAACACCGCGAACACGCCGGATGGCGTGGTACTCGGGGGATACCAGCAGATGGTGCGCAGCGAAATCTTCCGCGGCCGATTCCGGGAAAGCTATGAGCTCCCGAAGGCTTTCGTCCCGGGGGAGCGAACGACGGTCGAATTTCCGCTGCAGGACGTGCTGCACACGTTCCAGCCCGGGCATCGGATCATGGTGCAGGTGCAGAGCAGCTGGTTTCCGCTGTTCGACCGGAATCCGCAGACCTTCGTGCCGAACATCTTCGAGGCGAAGGAGCAGGACTTCGTGAAGGCGACGCAGCGAGTGTGGCATGCACCCGGAGCCGCCAGTCGGCTCGAAGTGAAGGTGCTGCCCTCCGGCGCGGGACGGGAGGTCGAGAAGTAACCCCGGGTCGGTTGATTCCGGTTCGTGATCGGCGCACGGGCCGGGGTATCAACTCAGCGCTTGGTGGTCCCGCGGAGGAGTATGGGCCGGACGGCGAAGGAGAGCAGTATGAGCGCCGCGAGGGAGAGGAGCGCGGGCAGATTGTCTTCGCGAATCCACTGCACGGTCAGCGCAATGGCGGCTGCGCCTGCCCCGAGCGCGCCGAGAGCGGACAGGTAACGGTGGCGACCCTCGAATTCGATGGTGGCGATCGCGTTCACGCACGCGAAGGTGGAGAGGAATGCCAGGCTCGCCGACTCCACCAGCTCCCGCAGAGATCCAATGGCCAGCAACGTCAGGGTCGCGAGCGCGAGCAGGATGACGGCTCGATCCGGTACCCCGGCGGCATTCCGGCTCTCGAACCAGCCGGGGAGCTCACCATCGTGCGCAACCTGCGCCGCGAGCCGTCCGGTCGCAAATAGCGTGGCATTGATCGCTGATGCCGTCGAGAACGCGGCCGCGACCGAAACGGCGATCAGGCCGGGGAGTCCGAAGGCGGCCCGCCCGGCTTCGGCGAGCGCGATCTCCTGCTTCGCGATCATGGTATCTGCCCCGGTCAGCATCGTGGCGCCCAGCGCGACCGCCACGTAGATCGCGATCACCGAGAGGATGGACATGATCACGGCTCGGGAGAGCGTGCGTTCCGGATTCCGGATGTCGTCGTAATCGTAGGTCAGCAGCTGAAACCCCTCGTACGCCATGAACACGGATGCCGCCGCCAGAAGCGACGTGCCCGGGCCGCCGTCGAAATCCGTCGGAACCAGCGGGCCGGTGTCCCATCGCCACAGTCCGACGACGGCCAGCGCCAGCAGCACGGCCAGCTTCGCCCAGACGATGAAGACTTCGAGTCCGGAGGCGTCTCCGACCCCTCGCAGATTGACGATCATGAGTGCGAGCAGCACCAATCCGCCGAGTGACCTTCCGATCCAGCCGGGGAATCCGGCTACGTCGCCTATGTAGTGGCCGAAGGTGGCGGCGTAGACGGACATGGTCAGGACGTACCCGCCGAGAAGGAGCCAGGAGACGCCTCCGGCCAGATTCGGGCGGTCCATCTCCCGCAGAAAGGTGAACGCACCGCCTCCCTCCTCGTAGCGCCGCGCCAGCCCGACGTAGCTCAGTCCCGTGCAGAAGGCGATGGCGCCGGCGATGATGAAGCTGAGCCAGGCCCAGGGACCCGCGATCGATACGACGACTCCGAGCACGGAGAAGATGCCGCCGCCGATCATGCCGCCGACGGCCATCGCCCAGGTCGCGTTGAGCCCCATCTTCTCCGAGTCCATCGGCACCTCCACTCAGCCCTCCAGTCCCGACCGGCCTCTACCGTTCTCGCAATATCGGATCCATACGCCGGCGTAGACCGCCAGATTGAAGATCAGGAGCAGGACGCCGAGCCAGACGTGCAGGCGGTCCCAGTCGGTCGGATAGAGGATCGGATCCAGGTATCGCTCGAGGAAGCTGCCCTCGATACCGGACTCGCCGGCTCGGGACCGCAGGTTCCATTCGAGCGGCGTCAGCGGGCAGGTCCAGCC
>JARRPA010000223.1:0-5693 GCA_037383305.1 Gemmatimonadota bacterium
GCAGTTCGCATTCTGGATCACCGCCGACGTGATTCCGCCCAGCAGGACTCGGGCGACGAGGCCCGGCGCATGGTATTTCCCGATGACGATCAGGTCCGCCGCTTCCCGCTCGGCCGTATTCAGGATGTGGCTGACGACCGGTTTCCCCCGAACGATCGCCGCCTGAACCGCGACGCGATCGCGAAGTTCGACCGGAACCCGGGCGAGTGCGTCGCGTCGGGCCTCGCTCTCGAGGTTCCGGAGAGCTTCTTCCACTTTCGGCGGCGTGTTGACCGCCCTGAGGTATCCCTGCAGCGTACTCGGGATCGCGTGAAGGAGCAGGAGCCTGGCGTTGAAATAGTCGGCATACTCGGCTGCCGTGGCCGCGATCGGAGCGCTTCCCTCGCGGAGGTCCAGGGCGGCGAGAATCGTCTTGTCCCGGTCGTTGATCACCGGACGCCAGACGAGGACGGGGACGTTGGTCTTCCTGACGATGGACGAGCAGGTGTTCCCCAGCTCGTCGGTCGGGTTGATCCGCCTGCGGTGGGCGCCCACGACCACCAGTTCCGCTCCAACCTCATCCGCCGTGACCGCCAGGGCCTCGGGTGCCCACCCGAGGCGGACCTCGAGCGTAGCTTCGATACCGACGCCCTCGGCCAGATGCTCGAGATTCGTTCGGGCGTCCAGCTCCTTCTCCCGCATGAGTTCCAGCCCGCCGCCCAGAACGCGGGAGAGATAGTCGGGCACCGACAGGGGCTCGATGGCGTGAAACAGAACGATCTCGGCCGTCGGGAACCGGGAAACGGCCCAGCGGACGGTCTCCACCGAGGAATCCGAAAAGTCGATGCCGATGAGAATGCGGTCGTACATATCCCCTGCTCGCGGCTCCGACGGCTCCCCGCCGTCTTCGAACCCGGAGTGCGACGAAGCTACTCTCGCCCCGCGGACTCCGCACGGGCCGACGATCCGGAACCGCCGGGTTCATTCGCTTCCGCGAGCAGGGTGTCGAGAGCCTTCCAGGGGTCCTCGTCTCCCGCTGCTGCGATCAGTGCCGCGACCGCCGCCGAGAGATCCGGATACGACTGGTAGAGGGCTTCGAAGTCGTCCAGGCGTGTGTAATAGAGCAGCCGCGAGAGCAGCCACGCGTTGTCCAGGCCGGCCCGGTCGAGAGAGCGGTATCGGCCGGAGACGAATCTGGGTTGGTACTCGGTCTCGAATCTCGTCGCCGCTTCGTCGAGAATCCTCGCCTTTCCGGCCCGCAGCTCCGGCTCCGGGAGACCGCTCGCGTACAACCGCTCGAGCGGCTCGACGACGCTGTTGAAGAAGTCGCCGAAGGTCCGCAGATCCCGCCATCGCCCTTCGGCGATCGCGCATCTCTCGAGGTCCACCAGCGCATCGCAGAAGAACTCGATCGCTCCGCGCCAGCCGACGAAATTCGCGAAACTCTCGTTGAACCTCGCCCGACCCTTCGGATAGAATGTGGTATGGGTGATCTCGTGGATCACGGTCTCCACGAGACCGATGCTGTCTTCGGCCAGGCTGGTGGATAGAACAGGGTCGGGCAACCAGCCGAGCGTGCTGAATGCAGCGCTCGGCCTCAGATACACGTCGTATCCCGCTGATTCCAGTTCCGCGGCCTCATTCCGGGCGTCTTCGAAATCGAAGAACCCCTTGTAGGGCACGTCACCGACGATCGGGAACCACCAGGTCTTCCATCGCAGTTCGAATTCGGGCGCGGCGGATACGACCAGCACCAGGGTATCGCTGTCCAGGCGGGCGAAGTTCCGGAAGCTGCTCCCGGCTTCGAGCCCGAGCCGGCGCTCGGCGAATACCCGGGCGTCACGGACGAGGAGCAGTTTCTGGCGGGTTTCCTCGTCCGTGGTCGGGTCGGCGACGACCTCTTCGATCGGACGCATGTCGGAGAGGATCTTGAGCTCCTCCCAGCCTCCGCGAATCACGTACTCCGGAGAACATCCTGTGACGACGAGCCACAGCAGCGGAGCGGTCAGGTGCCAGCCGGCGATCCGGGAGCGAGCGAAGGTCCCCATGCGCTCTCTTACCTCAGGGGCTCGTCCGCGATCCCGATGACGGGCGCCGCTCGAGAGTCGCGCGCGACCCAGCCGCCGGTAGCTGTCCGGATCGCCATGCTCCCGAAAGAGCTCCTCGATACGCCCGGCGGCGAGCCGGCCCTCGTGGTTGTAGCTGAGGAGGCTATGCCGCGCATCGGCACGCGACAGCACATCACGCAGGGCCTGCTCGCAGCGACCTCTCCGGCACCAGTCCGAGCGCAGCTCGCCATCCGGGATCAGTCCCGTCTTTCCGCGAAGTTCCGGTTCCGGATCCCAGCCGCGGGCGATCAGCTCCGGGATGTGATAGTAGCCGGGGTACTGCCGCTCGTTGTAAGGCGGGTCGAGATACAGGAGATCCAGCGAGCCGACACGCGCCAGGGTCTCCGTGGCCGGACCTCGATGCGCCGTGCATCCCCGCGCTGCGGGCCCCGGTGGAGCGGCCGGACGCAACGGCCTCAGCTCGAGCCGGCGCAGGGCGTTGGGCTGCCAGGTCTTCACGAACGAGGCGTAGACGCCGGTCGTATTGGCCACCCGGTCGGCCGCCTGAATCAGGACGGCGAGGAGGAGCTGAGCAGGGTCCGGCCCGATCCGGCCGTCGCGCGTCCACCGGGCGATCCGTTCGCGGACGGCGTCGATCCTGCCGGCGTTCTCGGGTGTGAAGTACATCCGGCCATGAATTCGGCCGGCTTCCCCGGCGGGGGAGAAGTGTTCGCTGATGAAGCCGTGCACCGGGGACAGGGCGCCCAGTCGCTCCACGATCCTGCGCTGGCTCACCGCGCGAGAGCCTGCTTCGATCAGACTTCCCGGGTAGGTCGGGGTTCGGTCGAGCACGACGCGCGCTACCTGGAAGGAGTGGGAAAGGGCCATCACGTCGCCTGAGTGCACTCTCCAGCCCCGCAGCTTGAGGGCCCGTCCGACGGAGGCCGTGCCCGCGAACGGATCGCAGGCGACCGTTCCGGTGATGCCGAGCTCGTCGATGCCCGCAAGAAGAAACGGGAGGAGCCGGGTCTTGTTTCCGATGTAGCGCAACGGCTCCCCTTCCGCGGTCCCCCGGTTCACATCTCTCGCCGACCGGCACCGTCCGCGGAGCGATCGGGCCCGGGTCGACTCGAACCTCTATCCGTGAGCTTCCCTGTGGACAAGAGAGACCCGGGACGCGCAAGGTAGTGACCATCGAGAGCAGGCGCGCCCGGCCTCTCTCGGACATCTCTCGATCCGGAGCGTGCGTGGACCCGATCGGCCGTTTCTACGATCTGCTGCTGAAGATCTCCCGGCCCCTGCTTCCGTTCACCGGACTGCTCCCGCCGAAGGTCGCGGAGGCGATTCGCGGACGGCGCGAGGCCGCCCGAAACGCACGCGCCTGGGCGGCGGAAACCCCCCGGGGGGAAGAACCGCTCCTGTGGCTGCACGCGGCTTCCGCGGGAGAGCTGGCTGGCGCGGTGCCCGTGATCGGGATTCTGCGCGAGCGCTCCCCGGATCTGAAGGTCGCGATCACCGTGTCCTCGCCATCGGCGCTCTCCGGCGCGAGGAAGCTGAACCCCGACTTCGCCGGGTACGCCCCGCTCGACACCCTCTCGGAGTCCGGGCGGATGATCGACGCCCTCGCACCGGATGCGCTGGTGTTCGCCAAGCTCGACATATGGCCCGGACTGTCGCACGCTGCGCACCTCTCCGGTGTTCCCCTCGGTCTGATCAACGGAACCGTCCGTCCCGACAGCTCGCGATTGCGAAGTCCCACTCGCCAGTTCCTTCGCCCCACCTACGGAAGGCTGGATTCGGTCGGGGTGGTCGCGACGCCCGATGCCGAAGCGCTGGCGCTCCTGGGCGTGGACGCTGACCGGATCCGGATCACCGGCGATGCCGCGTTCGATCAGGCACTTGCCCGGGTGGAAGAGGCGAAGGCATCAGGGCGAAGATCGCTTCCATCCCGTTCGCCGGGTCGCGTCCGGCTGGTCGCCGGTTCCACGTGGCCCGCCGACGAGGGAGTCCTCATCGAGGCGGCACGGGAGATCGGCGCCCCGCTCGATCTCATCCTGGTTCCACACGAACCTTCGGCCGAGGCGCTCGATCGCATCGATGCGGCGTGCCGCGCCGCCTGGGGCCGGACTCCACGACGGTGGTCGCGACTCGAACCGGAGTCCGATGAAGGGTCCGACCTGCCGCTGGTCGTGGACACCGTCGGTCGGCTCGCCGAGCTCTATCTCGAGGCGGATCTCTCATTCGTGGGGGGCGCGTTCGACGCCACCGGACTTCACTCCGTGATCGAGCCTGCCGCGGCCGGACTCCCGGTGTTTTTCGGTCCGCTCCACGATCGGCGCGAGGCGGACGATCTGCTCGCGAGTGGCGGCGCCGAGGTGCTGACTCCTGCGGATGCGACGGAGAAGATCCACGCCTGCATCACAGACGAGGCACGTCGGCGGGCAGCCGGCGCGGCGGCACGCGCCTACGTGGAGAGCGGCGCCGGCGCGGCCCGTGCGAACGGAGACCTCGTCGAAGAACTGCTTGCGCTCGGGCTCAGCCGCCGGACGCCGAGATCCCGCTGACGGGCTTCGGCCCCAGCGCATACCAGAGGAGGCAGCCCACGATAGGGCAGAGTAGCACGATCGCGCTCCACAGCACGGCTTCCTTCCGCGATGGGCGGGCTCTGACGATCAGCCAGATGGCCCACCCGTCCAGCACGAGCAGAAAGACGATCAGCATGATGCGCGTATCGAGCGCCAGGATCGACTCGACCAGGCTGTTCACGCGGCCTCCGTCGAGGCGAACTGCAGCCGGTAGAGACGCGCATACAGGCCGTCCTCCACTTCCAGCAGCTCCTCGTGGGTTCCGGTCTCCCGGATCTCTCCGTGGTGAAGCACGAGAATGCGGTCGGCGTTCTGAACGGTCGACAGGCGGTGTGCGATGACCAGACTCGTCCTCCCGCGCATCAGTGCCTCCAGCGCCACGTCGATCTGGGCCTCGATCTCGGAGTCGACCGAGCTCGTGGCCTCGTCCAGAAGAAGGATCCGCGGTGCGCCTGCCAGGGCACGGGCAAAGCTGAGGAGCTGGCGTTCGCCCACGCTCAGGCTGCTTCCCCGCTCGCCGAGGGCCTGCTGATATCCGCCGGGAAGTCGCCTGACGTACGGGTCCGCTCCGACCCGATCGGCCGCTTCCACGATCGCGTTCTCTTCGATCGACGGTCGGCCGAGGGAGATGTTCTCCGCCGCACTCGCGGAAAAGAGATAGACATCCTGAAGGACGAGCCCCATGGAACCGCGCAACGTCTCCAGAGACAGGTTACGGATGTCGATGCCGTCGAGCAGGATCTGGCCCCGCTGAGGATCGTAGAAGCGCAACAGCAGGTTCACGATCGTGGACTTTCCGGCGCCCGTGGCTCCCACGATCGCCATACGCTCACCGGGCTCCACGGTGAACGAAATGTCCCGGAGCACCCAGTCGTCGTCATCCGGAAGCTCATCGTCCGATGCCGGCTTCGGGTAGCGGAACCAGACGTCACGGAACTCGATCCTGCCCTCGATCTCGCCCGGCTCGACGGGGTTCTCGGGTTCCTCGATCGCCGGAACCTGGTCCAGGAGCCGGAACACCCGCTCCGAACTGGCCATCGCGTTCTGGAGGATGTTGTACTTCTCCGAAAGATCCTGGATC
>JARRPA010000224.1:0-5204 GCA_037383305.1 Gemmatimonadota bacterium
TCCAAGATCGAGGTCCAGCCACAAGGGGCCGGCAACGGACACCGATCCCGCGGCCGCCGTTCCGACCGACACCCAGCTCGAGCCCTCCGACACGAGGCTCCGACCTGTCGCGCCGGACAGCGACCAGGACACGCGCTCACCGAGCGCGAGGCCGAGGCGACCGCCCAGAAACAGGTAGGGTGTGGACTCCGCCGACACGGAGGCCGGCGGCAGCGAATACGAGAACCCGCCGTCGAGCACGAGACCGCCTCGCTGGCAGCGGGCGGACCCCGGGAAGCAGAGGCCGGAGGCGATCAGGACGGCCGGCAGCGACCGCGCAACGCGACCGGAACTCCTCCCTGTCACGTCCCGGAAACCGCGGACACGGCCAGCAGGGAATTCTGCCTCCCGAATCCGTCGTCGCGCGACACGGCCGCGTTCGGATCCGGCATCCATTCCGATCCGTCGATCACGAACATGTACTCGTGAACCCCGGGCTCCAGTGCCACTCTCCCCGACCAGACTCCGTCTCCATCGGGATCGGAGAGTGCGATGGAGGGTTGCCATTCACTGAAGTCTCCCGCCAGGGACACCGACTCCGCCGCCTCGGCCTCGACAACGAACTGCACGTACACGCTCGCTTCGAGCGTACGCGCGTCCGGCTCAGGTGCCGCAACGGACCACGGGCGTAGTACCAGCAGAGTCAGCGCGGCCGCCATGCCGAGTGCTGCGATCGGCGAAATCCGCACGGATCGCGGGCGCACCGCCCATTCGAGCCAGCCCGGCCGATCCGCGGTCCGGTCCGTCCCCGGCAGGTCTTCGCGAGACGCTGATTCCCGAATCGCTTCGAGGACCCGGGTGTCGAAACCTGTGGGAGCGCCGGAAGGTGCGGAGCGCGAAACCTCGCCCAGCAGACGGTCCCAGTCGCTCGCCGGGCCGCGAAGGCCTGAGGGCAGGTCGTCCAGCCGCAGCTCTCCGTCCAGATACGCCTGAATTCTCGGATCGATCTCGTTCACTTCAAGTCCTCCAGCAAGCACTGCAGTCCGTCGCGAGCGCGGTGAACGCGCATCTTCAGAGCCGGCACCGACACGCCCAGGATCTCGCCCATCTCCCGATACGAGAGCCCCTCGATGTGTTTCATGACGAAAGCCTCCCGGTGCTCGATCGGCAGCCGTCCGAGGGCGGAGTCGATCCGGGCCCGGATTTCCTTCCTGCCCAGCGCGTCAGCCGGATCACCGGCGTCCGACTCGAGGGGCGGCGCGTCCTCGAGCGAGAGCCGGCTTCTCCTTCGGCCCTTCAGGTGGTCCTTGCACGCATTCGCGGTGATGCGGAAGAGCCAGGCCCCGACGCGGTTCGGATTCTGGCACGTATCCAGATTCCGGTAGGCCTTGATCAGTGCCGTCTGGACGACGTCTTCCGCCTCATCAAGTCCCCCGCTCATGCGCTCGGCGTGACGGAAGAGGAGGTCCTGATATCGGCGGACGATCTCGCCGAATGCCGCATCCGACCCGGCGAGGGAATCCCTCACCAGCTCGCCATCGGTCTGCTGCCTCGCCTCTGCTCCCAGCACCTGTCTCCTCTGCCGGACCGCCGGATGATCGGAAACGGTCGATCGCCGCCGCGAACGGGCTCGTCACACCTGCAAGACGAGTCGCGCCACGCGATCGTCACATCCGGCGGGATCGGACCGATCGTGTAGGATGCGGTGCCCGCAGGGACGGGGCCAGCGCCTGCCGTATTCCCCCGAACCCCGGTCCCACAGGCCCGGCGGAGCCGGGTGACAGCCGCGCCGAGCCGATAGTATGTTGCCCGGCATGAACACGATCCACGATCTGCCGACGCCGGCGTTGCTCCTGGACCTCGATGTCCTCGAAACGAATCTGCGGGGAATGGCCGATCGCTGCCGGCAGCTCGGTGTCCGGCTCCGCCCGCACGTGAAGACCCACAAATGCGTGGAGATCGCGCTGGGCCAGCGTGAGCTGGGAGCGGCGGGCATCACCGTGAGCACTCTGTTCGAGGCTCGCGTGTTCGCGGATGCGGGCTTCGAAGACGTCACGTGGGCGTTTCCCTTCGTTCCTTCGCGTGCCGCAGAGGCGGTAGAACTGGCCGGGCGAATCCGACTCGGCGTGACCGTCGACTCGACTGAGGCGTTGGATCTTCTGCAGGCGACGGGCGCACCCTTCCGGGTCTGGCTCAAGGTGGATGCCGGATATGGTCGGGCCGGAGTCCTGCCAGGGTCGGACCTCGCTCTCCAGCTGGCCGATCGCATCGCCGCCGCGCCCGATCTCGAGTTCGCCGGTCTTCTCTCCCATTCGGGCCATGCTTATCACGCGGCGTCGCCGTCGCACATCGCGCGCATTGCTCACGAGGAGAGAGACGTCCTGAACTCGCTTGCCGAACGGCTGCAGGAACACGGAGCCGACGTCCCTGATCGCAGTGGCGGATCGACACCCGCCATGGCGCAGGCTCGAGATCTGTCCGGCATGACCGAGGTCCGCCCCGGCAACTACGCTCTGTACGACTGGACTCAGGTGGCACTCTCCTCGTGTGCGCTCGAAGACTGCGCCGCTACGGTGCTGGCCAGCGTGATCTCGTCGCACCCGGGCGAGGGACGGTCGATCGTCGATGCGGGAGCGCTCGCTCTCTCGGTTGATCCCGGTCCGGCGCACCTTCCCGATGCAGGTATGGGCGTCCTGCTGGACCCCGGTCGACCAGGAACTCCAAGGCAGAACGCAACGATGCAGTCGCTGTCGCAGGAGCACGGGATTGTCTCCGGAATCCTGTCCGTCGGCGACCGGATCGAGATCGTTCCGAACCACTCCTGTCTCGCCGTGGCCTGTTTTGACGCGTTTTTCGTGAAGCGCGGAGAGGAAGTGCTCGATCGCTGGACCATCCATCGGGGACGCTGACCGGTGCTGGCACGCAGAATGCGCGGATGTCGGCCGCGAAAGCCCGCGTCCGGTTGCAGGTTTCCGGGCGCCACACGAGCGTAACGCGCGAGACGTCCGTTCGGCCAGCGGAGTCCGGGCTCAGACGCGGCGGTGGCTGAGAGTGGTGCCAGACAACAACTCCCGAGGCTTCTATGGTCTGCGGTACCTGTCGATCGTGGCCGTTGCCACGATCGGCCTCGGCATCGTTGCATGGATTCTGCAGAACCGGCAGCTCGCGCTGGCCGCGGGCGTGCTGGGCCTCTACGCTCTGCACCTTCTCAGTATCCGATATATCCTGGGCAACCAGCAGGAGCACGGCGAGGCTCTGAAATCGCAATGGGAATTGCTTCAGAGACTCGTGGACCCGACCGAGCCGATCGAAGGATCACTCGCGCCGGAGCGTCCCTCGACGTCACTGGCACAGCCGGCGACCAACGGTGCGCATGATGAGATGTCGAGTTCCTGGCCTCCGCTGGGACTGCCTCTATCCACGATCGACTCACAGCCCGAGCTCGCCATCCCGTCGGAGTTGGAGATGCCGACGCTTTCGGTCGTGCCCCCGGAACGCTCCGGTCCGACGGAAGCCGCCGCTTCAGAACCGCAGTCGGCCCACGCGAGGCCCGCGATGCATGCGGCAGGATCACAGCAGGCGGCCGAGGTTCCGATTCCCCGCCATTTTGCCCTGGGAACCGTGGCCCTGATTCGTCGGTTGCTCACACCTGCCGAGGTGGCCCGGGTACTGATGGAGCAGCGCAGGCAGCCCGACAAGCGATTCGCCACGCTGGCCGTCGAGATGGGATTGCTCGATGAGTCGCAGCGGGAGGAACTTCTGCTCGCTCAGCAGGAGGGCCTGTTCACGGAAGACGAGATGCGCAGGGCTCGGGAAGGCCTTCGACAATTCCGTGAATCCACCCTGGGGGCTCGTCCCGGCAATCCGCTCATGAAGTAGCCTCGCAGGGCCCAGCCCTGGCAGAGCACGACCAGGCCCAGGCTGCCCAGCGCCCCGAGCATATAGAGCAGTCCCCCGATCGACGTGGGAATCTGTGCCGCGTTCTCGGACTCGAACACCGGGAAGAACACACCCCAGGCGAGAGCCTGCGCCGTGAAAGAGGCCGCAAGCGACACGATCGACACGATCGATAGCACGAACAGCACGGGCGGGACTTCCAGCACCAGGTTCGTGAGCACCGTCAGGAGCAGCGCGAGGAATGTCAGCGGTAAGAGACCCGTCCAGTATTTCGACCGCAGGATTTCGCCGGTTTCGACCGGAGAACTTCGGAGCAGCCAGAGCGTGCGTCCTTCGAGGCTGAAGGCGGGAAACACGAATCTGCCCGCGATCGCGGCGATGACGAACCCGGTCAGAGCGAGATTGAGAAAGAGAACGACGGTCGTTAGGTATCGGGAAACGGTACCCCCCGCCTGCAGCGGAAGCGCCCCCATGTTGTAGACGAACACCACCACGAGCACCGCGAGGATGATCAGCTGCGACCACTGCGTCGTGTCCCGGAAGAAAGTCCTGACGTCCTTCAGGATCAGCTCCCGGCGTCGCACCGAGACACCGGACAGCAACGTCTCGAGTCCGGCTCTCTGCCACGAACGCCGGATCCTCTGCTCGTCACCCTCCTGCGCACGTGTGAAGCAGTTCGGATACAGCCGCCCGTGAAGCGCCGCTCCGAGCGTCGTCAGACCTGTGGCCGTACTCCAGAGAAGCAGCCACGTGAGCGGATCCCCTCTACCCTCCAGGCCGTCGACCAGAACGTCGGCGGTCCACTGCGAGGGAAGCCAGGGAGAATATGGCCCGCGGAGCGAATCGAGAAATCCGACCAGATTACGGTACGATTCCGGGTTCGTGAGCCGTTCCGGTCTCAGAACTCGCAGGACCAGCACGAGCACGGCCAATCCTCCCAGACCGGCGACCAGCAGGATGTCGCGTGACCTGCGGGCCGGAAACACGCGGACGAGAAGCAGCGTGAGCGCGCTTCCCACGACGGCCGGAATCACCAGGAACGGCATCAGGGCCCCGAGCGAAATCGGAAGAAAGGCGACCCCCGCCTCGAACACCCTCGCATACGCTGCCAGCACCGGAACGAGAATCAGCAGCACCATCCAGGAGGAGCTGATCAGGGTTTCGGTCAATCGGGCCAGGTACAGGGACAGACCGTCCACTGGAGCCGTCCGCAACGCCGGCAGGTCCCGAGCCAGAAAGAACCCGGACAGAGCTCCGATCACGTTCGAGAGGAGAAGCAGGCCGAAAAAGAGAAGCAGGCCGAGCGCCAGCAGTCGGAAGGAAAGCAA
>JARRPA010000225.1:0-8568 GCA_037383305.1 Gemmatimonadota bacterium
GCCCCCTGGGCATCGCCGTGAACTTGGTTCCCGCAATTCACCTCAGCACGTGACGTGGAAAAGCCCGATCGCTTCGGCATCGAGCGGAAATCCCACGGAACTCACGGCCTCGCTCTTTCTGATGAGCCAATTGTCCATGAATTCACTCTTGGCCGGTATAACGCCGCTGCCGACAATTTGGTGGACAACTTCACCCGCGGTGAACACATCGTCAAAAACGGCTGCAATTGTCTTTTTGGCCCGCGGCAAAGGCAGGAGTCTTAGCACGGCACGAGTAATAAGTCCTAACGTGCCCTCGGACCCGATGATGAGTTGGGTGAGGTTGTAGCCCGTCGATCCTTTTGCCGAGAAACTCGACCCGGCCTCGGATCCAGTCCACCAGCAGCTCCGAACGGGCCAGACCTCCCGTCAGGACGACAGCGTCCACCCGTCCCTCCAGCACGGTCGCCATGGCTCCGATCTCCTTCGCCACCTGATAGGCCAGCGCCCGATAGATCTGCTCCGCCCTGTCGTCACCGGCGGCGATCCTCCGTTCGACCTCCGTGGCGTCGTCGGTGCCCAGGTAGCTGCGAAGTCCTCCGTCGCCCACCGTCAGTCTCCGGATCTCCGCTTGCGTGTATCGCCCGGAATATACGAGATCGAGTAGCTCCTGGACGGGGAGACCCCCGGATCGCTGCGGTGAGAACGGGCCTTCGCTGACGGCGTTGTTCGCATCGACGATCCTGCCATCCCGGACCGGAGAGACCGAGATGCCGCCACCGAGATGAACCACGACGGCCCGTACGTCGCGCCAGGGCCGGCCCAGATCTGACGCGAGGGCACGGACGGCAGCGCGAATGCTCAGCGCATGCGAGAGACTGCGTCGCTCGATCTGCGCCAGTCCGGAGACCCGGGCGAGGTCGTCGAACTCGTCGACGCTGACCGGGTCCACGACGAATGCCGGAGCACCCGACTCGCGCGCCAGCTCCGCCGCCAGAGGGGCCCCGAAGTTCGCCGGGTGCCGCCCCTGGACCCCCTGCGCGGCGTCTCGCAGAAGTCGGGCATTTACCGAATAGACGCCTCCGGGGACCGGACGCAGCAATCCACCCCGTCCGACGACCGCGTCGAGCGTCGAGAGGTCGATCTTCCTGTCCTCGAGAATCGACCGCACCGCCTCGAGTCGGCGTCGGATCTCCTCGTCTTCGCCCGGAGTCCCGATCGCACCGTGGCGTAACTCCTCCTCGAAGAGACAGCGATCGTCCTCGAAGAATGCCACGCGGGTGCTGGTGGAGCCCGGATTGATGGCCAGGATTCGCAGAGGAGAACTCACCGGTTCGCGCCCGAACCGCCCGCGGTGACGAAATCGTGGATCGCGTCCGAGGCCCGGATTCCCTGGGCCACCGCGTCCACCACCAGAGCCGGACCCAGTACATTGTCCCCGGCGGCGTAAATCCCGGGGCGGCTCGTCGCCCCCGTGTCCGGATCGACCCGGATCCTCCCGTCCGGTTCCGCGGCCAGACCTGCGATCCGGGCTGCGAATCCCTCGTCGGGGAGATATCCAAGGGCGAGAATCACGGTGTCCACCGGGACCGTGAATTCGGAGTCGGGCAGAAGGATGGGACTGCGCCGGCCCGACCCGTCCGGCTCGCCGAGTTCCATCCGGACCAGGCGCATCGAGCGGACTCGCCCCCGCTCGTCTCCCGTGAGCCCGCGGGGCGCCGCCAGCCACTCGAACCGTGCTCCCTCCTGTTCGGCCAGCTTCCGGTCGCGCGGGTTTCCGGGCATCTCGGCCTCGGTACGTCGATACCAGACGGTCGCCTCCCGGGCACCGAGACGCAGCGCGGTTCGCACGCAGTCCATGGCGGTGTCGCCTCCGCCGATGACCGCCACCCGCTCCCCGACGTCCGTCAGCCGTGTCATGCCTTCCGGCAGGAGTTCCGAGTGGGTATGAACGCGCACCAGGAACGGAGTCGCCTGGTGAACGCCGTCGAGTTCCGCCCCCTCTACGGCGAGCGGTCGTCCGATCCCGGCGCCGATCGCCAGAAGCACGGCATCGAAACCCCGGTTCAGGAGGTCGTCCACCGTCAATCCGTTCCCGATCCGGGTTCCGAAGTGTCGGCGGACACCCAGGTCCATGAGTCGGCGCACCCTCTCACGCACCCGCTCGGGGGAGAGCTTGAACCGGGGAATTCCGTAGAGAAGGAGTCCACCCGCCTCGGGCCAGGCATCGAAGAGGCTGACCGCATGTCCCCGTCGAGCCAGCCGTTCTGCGGCGGTGAGTCCCGCGGGTCCTGCACCGACGACAGCGACCTTGCGACCCGAGGGTCTCGCCGGCGACGGTCCGGGAACCGGACCCGAGTCGGCCGCCCGGTCGGTGACCCACGCTTCGAGCCGACCGATCGGCACGGGCATTCGGTCCTGCTTCGTGTAGACGCAGGCGCCCTCGCACAACTCGGTCTGCGGGCAGATCCGCCCACAGATGCCCGGCATCGAACTCGTGGCGTGAAACAGCCGTGCCGCCGCTTCGACCTCTCCGTGCTCGAGCTGCCAGAGAGCGTAGGGGATGTCGTTGCCGAGTGGACAGGCCTTCACGCAGGGTGCAGCCGGGCACTGGATGCATCGAAGCGCGGCCAGCTTCGCCCACCCGGGCCCGATCGGCGCCCACGGTTCGTCGAAGTCCGCGACCCGCTCCTCCGGCGTTCGACGAGGGGGCTCCGATTCCGGGATCTTCAGCCGCTCGCGTCGATTGACGGCCTTCGAGTTCGGTCGCGGGAGCACGGGCCGTCCTAGTTGCCGCGCTCGGGCGCTTCGGGAACGCGCCAGACCGTGTCGAGCACCGTGCCGTCGACCCACTTCACGACCGCGACCGGCTGCTCGGTGAGCTCGGGTTTGCGAGGTGGACCGCCGACGAGCCGCTCGACCTCGGCCTTGATCTCCCCGATCGGCCGGATGGGCAGGTCCGTGCCATTCCGGCGAAGCTCATCGAGAAGGTCCGAACGCCGCGGATTCACCGCGATACCCCGCTCGGTGACCACCACGTCGATCAGCTCTCCCGGTCCGGTGAGCGTCGTAACCTCGTCCACGATCACGGGAATCCGGTCCCGGAACGCCGGAAGCGCGAGGATCGTACAGCCGGCGGTCAGGCAATTCTGCCAGCCGCCGATTCCATGCAACAGCATCCCGTCGGAGTGGGTCACGACGTTGGCGTTGAAATCGACGTCCACTTCGGTCGCGCCCAGGACCACGGCGTCCACCATCGAAGCGAAGTTGCCCTTGCCGTTCCAGTTGTAGGAAGTGAAGGGCGACGTCGGGAGATGGTTCGGGTTCGATGCGATCGATTCGACCGCAGCGAGGTCGAAGGTCTGCCCGTCGAGGATGTAGTCGGTGAGGCCCTCCTGCAGCAGATCGACGAGGTAGCTGGTCGATCCGCCCCGGACGAACCTCGCCTTCACACCCTTCTCCCGCATGATTTCACGGATGAACCCCACGAAGGCCAGGGCGATGCCTCCGGCACCCGCCTGGAACGAAAAGCCGTCGCGCACGATGCCCGCGTCGCTCAGGAATCGGGCGACATACTCGGCGATCAGCAGCCGGTCCGGGCTCCGGGTGAGCTGCGTGGTGCCGGACACGATCTTCGACGGATCGCCGATCGAGTCCACCTCCACCACGAAATCCACGTTGTTGCCCTGGATCTGCCAGGGGACGCAGGGAAACTCCACCAGGTGATCCGTGACCACGATCACGTGGTCAGCGTAGATCGTGTCGGCGAGGGCGAAGCCGAGAGACCCGCAGGCCGAGGGACCGTGCGATCCATTGGCATTCCCGAAGGCGTCGGCGATCACCGCGATGTCCACGTGAACTTCACCGTCCTGGATCGCCTGCCATCGACCACCGTGGGAGCGAAGAACGCCCAGGCCCCGCATCCGTCCGCGTGAGCAGTAAGCGCCCAGCGGTCCGTTCATGGAGCCCTCGACATGGTGAACGACACCCCGCTCCATCAGTTCGATGACCGGTTCGTGACACGGGAAGGAGGCACTCGGGAACCACATCAGGTCCCGGGCGCCAAGCTCCGCGGCCGCATTCAGTGCCGCCAGTGCCACCCGGTCGCCGTTCCGAAGATGGTGATGGCTGGAGACGGTCATGCCGTCACGCAGGCCGCAACGTTCGAGGGCGGTCTTCAGGTCCGGGACCCGCTTGTCGCCGTCCGGCGGGTAGTCGGAGCAGGAACGGATCGGAGGGCCGTGCTTCGCGCCCGCGGGCCGGTGGAGACCGACCCCCGCGTAGGGCAGGGCGACATGACCGTTCACATCCATCGGCACCCTGCGCCCCGCTGCGTTGCGATGGAACGCCTCAGGGCCGACCGACGGCGCTCCGGAGCTGCGATCAGTCATCGGAGACCTCCTCGAACCGTCCCGTCCGCCGGGCGATCTCCACCATCCTGAGCGCCCGCCGAACGACAGGGGGATCGATCATCTTGCTGCCCAGACTCACGACGCCGATCCCTCGCTCTTCGGCCTCCTCGAAGGCTTCCACGATGCGGATCGCCTTCGCGAGATCGGCATCGGAGGGGGCGAACGCTTCGTGGATCGGCCGGATCTGCCGGGGGTGAACACAACCCATTCCGTCGAATCCCAGTCCTCGGGAACGGCCGGCCCAGGCGCGAAGACCCTCCTCGTCAGCCACGTCGCCGAACACCGAATCGATCGGCTGCCGGCCCGCTGCCCGGGCCGCGTTCACCAGCCGCATCCGGGCATAGAGAGACTCGTTTCCCTCGAGCGTCTTCGCGACGCCCAGGTCCGCGGTGTAGTCCTCCAGCCCGATCGTCAGGGCGACGATCGATTCTGCGGCGGAAGCGATCTCGAAGGCGCGTTCGATACCGATCGCGGTCTCCAGGATGGGCATCAGCCAGACCGTGCGATCCGTTCTGGAACGAATCCGCTCATCTGCGAGGATCAGGGTCTCCGGCTCTTCGACCTTCGGAACCAGAAAGGGGCAGGGGGTTGATGCGTACCATCCGTTCCGCGCCCATGAAGTCGACGGTTCGCAGGAGATTCCTGACCACGAGACGGGCCGCGGCCTTCTGGTCGGGGTGCACGGAGTCCTCGAGATCGAGAATGACACCGTCCGGGCGGTGAAGACCGGCGTTGAGTGCAAGCTTCGGCTGGTCCCCCGGAAGGTAGAGCCGGGACCGACGCAGTCTCTCGCGCCCGGTGGGCTCGCCCGGCTCGATCGTCCGGGTCGGCCGGGCATCGCCGCCCGTCACCCCGGCGGCCCGCAGCGCGGCTTCGACCCGGGCACCGATCACCGGGTCGATGGCGCCGGCATCGTCGATCTCGATCTCCGCGTTCGCCACGCCGAGTGCTTCTGCGACTCGCATCGCTTCGGCCTCGATCGCGGCTCCGTACAGGCCGCCGACCCGCGATCGGATGGTCAGCCGGATTCCACCGGAGTCGGTCAGTCGCGCGGATGCCCGCAAGTCCGACCGCACGTCGTCACCCGCGCGTCCCGCCACGCCTTCATTCACGATGGCCTCCTCAGCGAAGCTTCTCGAGGATCGCATCGGTCAGTTGCGTCGTAGTGGCCGCCCCTTTCCCGATCACATCGGGCCCGCCCGGCAGCTTCATCATGTCGTAGGCGCGCACCTTGCCCTCGGCCACGACCGCTCCGACCGCCTCACGGACCCGGGCCGCCTTTCCGGAATCTCCCACGTGGTCCAGCATCATCGCGGCCGTCAGAATCATTGCGATCGGATTCACGATCGAAGGATTCAGTCGCTCGTACTTCGGCGCCGAACCGTGTGTCGGCTCGAACACCGCCACCTGGTCGCCGATGTTGGCGGAGCATGCGAAGCCGAGTCCGCCGACGAGGCCGGCGAAGGCATCCGAGACGATATCGCCGAACATGTTCCCGGCGACGATCACGCCGTAGTCCTCGGGGTTCTTTGTCAGCCACATCATCTGGGCGTCGATGTTGGTGGACCAGTGCTGGATTCCGGGAAAGTCCTTCTGGATCTTCCGAGCCTCCTCCTCCATCATCCCCGAGGTTTCGCGCAGGACGTTCGGTTTCTCACACACGGTCACCGAGCGATAGCCGTGCTTCTCGGCGTATTCGAAGGCGGCTCGAACGATGCGGTGGCAGCGGCGGCGCGTGAAGATCCGGGTCGAGATCGCCAGATCCGGCCCGGGCGTTTCGGCGAAGATCGCGAATTTCGGGTGGGTGGAGAGCGCGGCCCGGACCTGGTCGGGCGGGTCGGTCCACTCCACGCCGCCGTAGAGACCCTCCGTGTTCTGACGGAAGATCACCGCGTCCACCGGCGGTTCTTCGAAGCCCCCGTCCGCCGTGCGTCGAATGAAGTTCAGCGGATTGCCCGGGAAGGAACGGCAGGGGCGGATGCAGATGTCGAGGTCGAAGGTCTGACGGAGGCTCACGATCGGGCTGTAGTAAACGAGACCCCGGTTCTGCATTTCGGGACGGAGCTCGGCCGTCGCCTCGTGCTTCGGTTTCGACGTGATCGCGCCGAAGAGTCCGAGGCCGTGTTCCCGGAGCAGGTCGACGGTCCGCTCGGGAAGCGGGTTGCCCTCGTTCACCCAGGAATCCCAACCGATGTCGGCGTGCACGTAGTCCGCCTCGAAACCGACTGCGTCGAGAACTCTCACCGCCTCGGGCAACACGACCTTTCCGATCCCATCTCCCGGCATCGAGACGACCGTTCTTCTCGCCATCGGATATCGTCCTTTCAGGTTCCATTGCCGAGGCCGAGCCTCGAGCGGATCTGTCGTTCGATCCCTCCGGCCACGATCAGTCCCTGCGGAACCGATCCGAGCGCCGGAAAGCGGAAGCTCTCTCCTTTCCAGATCAGGAGACCGCGCGAGAAGTCCACGTCGATCTCCGATCCCGGGATCAGAGTCCGGGCTCCCGCGCCGATCTCCGTCCGGTGGACTTCCCGCAGCCGGTCGACGAGTGCGGGGCACTCGATGCACAGAAGGCCATTGTTGAAGGCGTTCCGCAGGTAGGTCTGCGAGAAGCTGCCCGCGATGACCAACGGTATGCCCGCCGCCTGGAGTGCCGTCGCGGCCTGCTCCCGGCTGGAACCGGTGCCGAAGTTGAATCCTCCGACCAGTATGTCGCCGGCCTCGATGCGAGTTGCGAATTCCGGGTCGTAGTTGCGCATCACGACCTCGGCCATCTCCCTCCGGCTCATACCCTCCCGGTAGGTCCAGTCCTTCCCGTAGATCCCGTCGGTGTTGAGATTGTCCTGGGGAGCCAGAACGAGGCGGCCGCGCACCCGTTCCGGGAAACCGTCGAGGATCTGAACGGTCTCCTCGGAGTCCGGCGCTTCGTCCCGGCGGGAAAACCGATATTCGGGACCCCGCCCGTCGAGCCGGACGGGTCCGCGGATGTAGCCCGCGACGGCCGATTCCGCGACGACCGCCGGGCTGGCCAGGTACGCCTTCGCGTCACGGGAGCCCATCCGGCCCTTGAAATTCCGATTGGTGGCCGAGATTCCGACCTCTCCCGGTTCCAGGAGGCCGGTGCCGAGACCTATGCATGGACCGCAGCCGGGGGGGAGCGGGCGCGCACCGGCCGCGAGCAGAGTACGCCAGGTTCCGGATGCCTCGGCGGCAGCCTGGATTTCGGAACTGGCCGCGGCCACGTAGAGCTGCACCCCCTCGGCCACGGTGCGTCCCTCGAGCACTTCGGCCGCGGCTTCGAGATCTTCCAGCCGACTGTTCACGCAGGAGAGGATGTAGGCCTTGTGGACCCGTACGACCTCTCGTTCGAGTTCCGCGACCGGGTGCATCACCTGGACGGTGTCCGGCCCCGACACGTGGGGTACGACGCTTCCCAGGTCGAGCTCGATGCGACCCGCGTAAACGGCATCCCGGTCGGGTGCCGGCGGGTCCGACTCCCAGTCCGCCAGTTCCTGCTCGCTGAAGCGGTCAAATCCGCCCCGGGCGCCGAGCAGCGCCGCACGCTCGCGCAGATAACCGGTCGTGACCGCGTCCACGGGGAACCAGCCGACAAGGGCTCCCCATTCGGTAGTCATGTTCGAGATGGTCATTCTCTCGGCCATGCCGAGTGAAGAGACACCGTCACCTTGGAATTCGAGCGCCGCGTTCAGGACTTCACCGCGGTTGTACAGCCCGCAGAGAGTGATGATGACGTCCTTGCCGGTGACGCCGGGACGGAGTCGACCGGTCAGCTCCACCCGAATGGTGCGTGGAATCTGCCACCAGAACTCTCCGGTGGCCCAGATCGCCGCGGCGTCGGTCCGCACGACCGGGGTGCCAAGAGCGCCGAGGGCTCCGTACATGTTCGCGTGCGAATCGGAGGCCACCGCGAGAGCACCCGGCGTCACGTAGCCGTGAGACATCATGATCTGGTGGCCGATACCGGTCCCGGCCGGATAGAAGTGGATCCCCTGCTCGAGCGCGAACGCTGCGATCGCGTCGTACTTGGCCAGGTTCTCTTCCGACTCGTTCTGGATATCGTGATCGAGCACGAATACCGGCTGCCTCTCGTCGGCGACCCGGCGGGCTCCGATCGCCGCGAACTTCTTCATCACCGCCGCCGTGTTGTCGTGCGTCA
>JARRPA010000226.1:0-4512 GCA_037383305.1 Gemmatimonadota bacterium
GACCACGCGAGTCGACTATCTCGTCAACTGGTCGCGACGCAACTCCCTCTGGCCGATGCCTTTCGGAACGGCGTGCTGCGCCATCGAGATGATGGCGTCTGCCGCCTCTCGCTATGACCTGGCCCGGTTCGGGATGGAGCGCTTCTCCTTCAGTCCGCGCCAGGCGGATGTCATGATCGTCGCGGGCAGGGTCTCCTACAAGCTGGCTCCGATCATGCGCCGGGTGTGGGACCAGATGCCTCAGCCGAAGTGGTGCGTGTCGATGGGCGCCTGCGCGAGCTCGGGCGGCATGTTCGACAACTACACGATCATGCAGGGGATCGACCAGGTGGTTCCGGTCGACGTCTACGTGCCGGGCTGTCCGCCGCGCCCGGAGAGCCTGATCTACGGCCTTCTGATGATTCAGGAGAAGATCAAGGGAGAGTCGCTCGTCAACCCGGAGCTACGGGCCGAAAACCCGGACGCCGCGGGACGTCCGAATCTGCCTCCCGAAGCGATCGAGCTCGTCGCTCAACCTTTCGGCAACTCGACCCGACAGAACCGGGTGAGCGGGGCCGAGCCGAGCGGCGCGATCCTGCGGCCGAGGGATCGCCTCGAGCGACTGATCGAGCACCAGGACTGAGAGCCATGCCTGAATCCATCGTGCACGAAGAGAAGATCGATCTCGTCACCGGCGCGCCCCCTCCGGAGGGCGGGGTGGAGGGCGATCCGGCGATCCAGGCGCTTCGGCGTCTCCTGCGCCGTGATCGATCCGGACAGCAACTACGACGTTCTCGAGTTCCTGAAGACGGATCCCGCGATGGCCTACGACCTTCTCGCCGACGTGATGGGCGTGGACGTGGGCGGGGGACGGCCGATCCGCGTCTGGTACCAGCTCTGGTCGATGCAGCATGGCAGGCAATTGAGGCTCGAGTGCCGGGTTCCGTACGAGAACCTGCAGCTTCGGTCGGTGACCCCGCTGTGGCGGACGGCCAACTGGCTGGAGCGCGAGGTCTGGGACATGTACGGCGTGACCTTCACCGGTCACCCGGACCTTCGCCGGATTCTCATGCCGGAGAACTACGATGAGGGGTTCCCGTTGCGGAAGGAGTTTCCGCTGCGGGGCCGGTTTGCGAGGTCCGAGCAGGTCCGTCGGGCTCTCGAGAGGAAGGGGGAGGAGATCTATGCTCGCGAAGAGCTCGAGATGGCGGGAGTCCTCCCTGCGGCACCGGACGAATCCCCGTCGGAGGAGTTGATCCCCGAGCTGAGTATGGAGATCGGACCGGACCTGCTGGCCGACGGGCTCGAAGGTGACCGGATGGTGATCAACATGGGTCCGCAGCATCCGGCGACGCACGGCGTCCTCCGGCTGGTTCTCCAGCTGGACGGAGAGAACGTCGAGCGCTGCATCCCGCACATCGGCTATCTCCACACGGGATTCGAGAAGACTTGCGAGTACCGGGAGTGGAACCAGGTCGTTCCCTACACGGACCGCATGGACTACCTCGCGCCGATGATCTACAACGTCGCTTACGCCGGCGCGGTCGAGAGCCTTCTGGGAATCGAGATCACGCCGCGCTGCCGTGCCGTGCGCCTCATCCTGAGCGAGCTGAACCGACTCCTCGGGCACCTGCTCTGGCTCGGAACGACGGCTATGGATATCGGGGCGACCACGGTCTTCATCTATACGTTCGGCGAGCGGGAGACGATCTACAACCTCCACGAGGCCTACTGCGGGTCCCGGATCACCAATTCCGCCACGCGGATCGGCGGCATGATCGCCGATCTTCCGGCCGGATGGCTGGAGGCCTGTCGCGATTTCGTGCGACGCCTTCCCGAGACACTTGACGAGAGCGAGCGCCTGCTGTCCCGCAACTGCATCTGGATGGCCCGAACGATGGACATCGGCGTGATCGACGCCGAGACCGCACTGAATTTCGGGCTCCCGGGCCCCAACCTGAGAGCGAGCGGGATCGCCTACGACGTGAGAAAGGCCCGGCCGTACCTGGGCTACGAAGAGTACGACTTCGACGTTCCGGTTGGCGTGACCGGAGACACCTACGACCGATACCTCGTCCGGCTCGAGGAGATGCGGCAGAGCATCCGGATCCTCGAGCAGGCGCTGGACAGAGTCCCGGACGGCCCGATCAATGTCGCGGACCCGGCCGTCATCCTCCCGCCGAAGAGCGAGGCGATGGGATCGATCGACGCGATGATCGCCCACTTCAAGCTGGTCATGGAGGGGTTGCAGGTTCCACCGGGCGAGGTCTGGTATTCCATGGAGGCCACGAAGGGTGAACTCGGGATCGGCATCGTATCGGACGGCGGGTCGAAACCGGTTCGCTGCCGGTTCCGCGCGCCGTCCTTCGTGAACCTGTCGGCATTGCCGTATCTCGTGGAAGGCGGACTGGTCTCGGACGTCATCGCGGTCAACGCGAGCATAGACATCGTTCTCGGCGAGATCGATCGATGAGCCTGCGCGCCGGTCCATCGGGCATGGATACCGAACGGAGAGAGCGTACGACGTGAAGAAAGTCCACCCGGCCGTAGTCGGCGCCCAGCCCTTCCAGCTGGCCGATCATCGCCCGGTCGAGCGCCTGTTCGAAGACGTCGAGGGCCGCGACCGCCTTGAGAAATCGCTGAGCCGCTACCCCGAGAAGAAGGGCGCGCTTCTGCCCATGCTCGCGTATGCGCAGGAGCGCAACGGGTGGGTCTCGCCGGAAGCCATGGAAGAGATAGCGGAAGCGCTGGGACTGTCGCCGGCCTACGTCCGTTCGGTGGCGACCTTCTATACGATGTACGCCAAGCGTCCGGTGGGGCGGTACTGGATTCAGGTCTGCACCTGTATCTCGTGCCATGTGAACCGGGGGGAAGAGGTCTTCAAGTCTTTCCTGGAACATACGGGAACACGGGCCGGAGAGGTCTCGGATGATGGCCGTTACACGGTGATCGAGGCGGAATGCCTCGGTGCCTGCGGATTCGCCACCGTGGTCCAGGTGAACGACCGCTATTTCGAAAACGTCACCCCGGAGACGGTGCCGGAGGTGCTGGAGCAGCTCGAACGGGGCGAACCCGAGGCATAGCCAGATGGGATTCCCGCACAGTCACGAACTCGAGGTCGGTACGATTCTCTCCCGGCACTTCGGCGATCCGAAGGCCAGGGAGCTGGAGACGTGGCTCACCTACGGGGGCTACGAGGGGCTCAAGCAGGCCGTAGGGATGGACCCCGGCGACATCACGACCGTCGTGAAGGACTCGGGCCTGCGGGGTCGCGGGGGAGCCGGTTTCCCGACCGGTCTGAAGTGGAGCTTCATGCCGCAGGAGAAGACCGGCCCCCACTACCTGTGCTGCAACGCCGATGAGTCGGAGCCGGGCGCGTTCAAGGACCGTGAGATCTTGCGATGGGTGCCGCACCTTCTCATCGAGGGTTGCCTGATCGCCGCTCGCGCGATCCGGGCGGAGCACGCCTACATCTACGTGAGGGGCGAGTATTTCCCCTTCACGTCGATTCTCAACGACGCGGTGGTGGAAGCCTACGAGGCGGGCTACATCGGCCGGAACATCCTGGGCAGCGGGTGGGACTGCGACCTCACGGTACACATCGGTGCCGGGGCCTACATCGCCGGCGAAGAAACCGGCCTCATGAGCTCGCTCACCGGAGGGAGGGCGGAGCCGAAGATCAAGCCGCCGTTCCCGGCGCAATCGGGCGTGTTCGGCAAACCGACCACGGTCAACAACGTCGAGACGCTCGCGGCGGTTCCGATGATCGTGGTCCACGGCTCGGACTGGTATCGACAGTGGGGGACGGAAAAGAGCCCGGGCACGAAGCTCTGGTGCTGTTCGGGCCACCTGGTCCGACCGGGGAACTACGAGCTGGAACTCGGCGTCCCGCTCAAGAACGTCATCTACGATATCTGCGGCGGCGCGCCGGATGGAAAGAAGATCAAGGCCGTGATTCCGGGCGGGTCTTCGACCGCCATGCTGACGGCGGATGAGCTCGATGTTCCCTCCACGTACGAGGGTCTTCAGGAGGCCGGAAGCTCCCTAGGAACGGCGTCCCCGATCGTCCTGAACGAAGACACCAGCATCGTCCGCGCGATGCGGCGAATTCCAGCGACATGCAGGCCCCCTGGCTGAACCCGCCGATCTCCCAGGAGAAATGCAGCTGCCTGCCACGGTTCCAGGTAAATCCGATCGATCTGCCCAGTCGCTCTTCATCGTCTCCATCGCCGCAGTATGGTCCTTCCAGAGGGAAATCCTGTCCTTTATGAAAAACCCGCTCGAGAACGTCCAGGTCCCTACAGAGTGAGCGGGCGCGGTTCCGGTCGGCAGAACGGGGTATGCGATTCAGGCTGATCAGCATCGAGACGGCGCAGCTCAGCGGGTTATAGATGAGCTCAATCTCGGTGCTTAATTTGGCAATCATGCTGAATTCCCGATTGCCGCACAGACCGGCAAGGCAACGGTTGATCGGCCCGGCGGCGAGTAGACATCTGCTCACCGAGATGATCCTGTTCGAGCGGAAATGGTTGA
>JARRPA010000227.1:0-3783 GCA_037383305.1 Gemmatimonadota bacterium
GCGTCGACGTAGGCATTCACCTCGATCGGGCCCAGCACCGAACCGGCCGTCAGCAGAGCCTCCGAAACGCCCAGCGGCCCGGTCGAATCCGACGTCAGGGAGAGGGTGCCCACGCCGCGACGGATTTCCCAGCGCACCCGGACGCCGGGCACGGCGAAGCCCTGTCGGTCGGCGGCGATCACACGAAGCGGAAAACGGAAGACCTCGAGCGTACTGCCTGTCTGCAGATTGCCGCTGAGGATCTCGAAGACGGAAATGAGAGAGTCCTGTGAACCGCCGCCGGACGCACCGCCGCCCGAACCGAGGAGCGGAGGGTTATCAGTGTCGCAGGCGGCCGACATGAGCCCCAGACCGGCCGCGATCAAAAGGGCCCCGGCGAGGCCGGCAACCCGGGTCCGACGGTCCCTGCCGCTCAGCTGTCCCTGCCGACGCGTCGGACGGCGTACTCGTAGGAGCGCGTGGCGAGCCCCTCGGCCACCCGCATGGCGCCGCGCGCGACGGCTCCGACCGCCCGATCCACGACCCGTCCCCAGGCGAGGAAGACCGGCCGACCGACGACGAAGGCGATCACGCTACCCAGCATCAGCAGGAACAGCGCAGGGATCGCCCATGCGGCCAAGATCAACGGCATCCCAATCCACGAGAACATTCCGGTGCCTCCTTCCGGCTGCCTACCGCGTCCGGTCAACGCCGAACTCACACTGAAAAATACGCGGCCGGGGTCACCACGGCGAATGGCGGGAGCTCTTGATGGATCCGACCTGAAGTGCCCGGTTCCGGCACATCGAACTGCTCGGGTGTATCGTTGGGGGAAGGCCACCGCGGACCGGCTCCGGGCCGAAGGACGCTGAGCCTTCGACAGAATTCGGCAGAGAGAAGACTCCAGGGCAAGGAGGACTCCGGTGAGCTGGTCTCAGGCGCGACTGCTGCTCGTCCTGCTCGTCGTAGGTGTAGGCGCGGGGGCGTTCCTCATGTACGGCCTCACACGCGAGCCGGATATCGACGGCCTCTGGGCCACGGCCGACTGCGGCGGACTTCTCAGCGACCTGCTGCCCCGAAACGATCCCCTGGTCGTCGAGATCGACCCCGAACAGCTGACCATCTACGGTAAGCGCAGCGACCGCCGTTTCCGGTTGCTGGAGACCCGGCGCACGGAGCTCGACGCCTGGCGAATCTTCGTGATCGACGAGACCGGTGAGACCCTCGACTGGCGGCTCGAGCCCGGCGAACTGCTCGAATACGACGGGGGTAAATGCCGCGTTACGCGCATCGACTGGGACACCGCGTGCGAGGCGATTTTTGCACCCCGCCAGGCCAGAGGCGGGCCCCCGGGACCCGACCGGTGTGCGATCGCCCCGACGACCCTCCCGGACGGAGACTGATCCGTGTGCCGTTCCCGCGGCGTCGGTCCTGAGCGTGAGCTCATCCTGACGCGCGGTGACCACGATCTGTCGCCCGTTCAGCTCGTCTCTTCCGATACGGTCGGATCGCCGCCGCCGACATCGACTCCCGGTGTCTTCGAATCGGAGGCCGGTCGGGGATCGAGGGTGAAGAAGAGGTCGGCCGCGAAGCTTCCGACACCTTCGCCCGTGCCGGAGACGCGGAGCAGATAGACGGTGAGCGATGCGCGCGCGCCCCTCGTTTCCACCATCAGGATTCGAGCCGGAATGCCGGACACGGCCGAACTTTCCGCCTGGAACGCCCGCGCCGACTCGACCGCCTCCTGCAGGGAGGCTGACACCAGGACTCCCTGATCGTCCGTCAGCGAGATCCTGCCGGCGGCGGCGTCCCAGCCGAGCCGGTACGTTCGTCCGTCGATCGCGAGCGAGTCGACGCGATCGGCCCAGGCGCTCCAGTCACGGACCGCCCAGTCTCGCCCCGAGACGTCCAGCGGCTCGGCATCGGCGACGGCCTGGAGGTTGTACTCGTCCCCTGCCACGCCTGCCCATCGGTTCACGTATCCCACACCCATGCGGGTGACGATCGAATCCGTTCGAGTCTCGACGTCGCCCTCCCATGTCTGACCGGGAGTAATCCCGACCGTGTCCACATCGGCGAGACCCGACTCGAACCAGGAATCGATCGACCCGACGCCGTGCGTCCGCACCAGATAGCGGACGGTCGCGCTGATCTCCCGGCGATCCTCGAACGATGGCTCCGTCGTCGGCGCCGAGATCCGGTCTTCTGTCAGCATGCCGTTGCGCTGGAGAATCTGCCGGAGACGGGCCACCTGGCTCCGCTCGGAGACCGCGTACGCCCCCCACGGACCGGCCAGTGTCAGGAAGGTGACGACCGCGAGCGTGGCGGGGATGACTTTGAGCGAGCCCCGCCGGCGCACGATGTAGAAGAGTGCGATCCCGGCGAGCCACAGGGACAGGATGACGAGGAAGTACCGCCGTTCCGTGATTCCGTACTGGTCGACCCGCTTCCAGATCGCAGCCAGCAACATCCCGATCGAGGGAATCAGAACGACCCAGAACCACCGCGCGTAGGTCCCTACCCAGCGGTTCTCCTCGGTCTCCTCGATCGGTCGCAGGAGGAGCAGGGAGAGAATGCCGGCCACCGCCACTCCCGACACGAGCCAGCCGATCCATCCGCTGGGCCATTCCTGGGTCACCAGCACCTTGCCGAGATAGGCGGTGAGGATGACCAGGTAAAGCGCCACGATCGGCGCCAGGATGTACTGACCGAAGATCTTCAGCCCGTGCGGATAGAGCCGGCGTGACTCCAGTGACGTCAGGTCATCCGGAACCCCACCCAGAAAGAACCAGGGGTGAAAGACGAACGCGAGGGCGAACCAGAGTCTTCCATACCACTCCCCATCCACGTCGAGACCGAACAGGTTGTCGACGGCCAGCAACGCGACCGAGAGGCCGAAGTAGAGAACCGCGGCGAACAGCGCAGCCATGAGGAAGCGCAGAAACAGCGACATGTTGTACTGCCAGAACCCGTTCTGCTCGTCCACGCCGAGATAGGGACCCACAGCGACGAACAGGTGCAGCCCGAGGCTGAGCTGAAGGTACCGGTCGAGCGCCACGTCGTCCGACCAGCCGGGTCGCAGCAGAAAGATCGCCAGCAGCAGAGCCGCCCCGGCCGACATGGCGGTAATGCGAGCGCCGGTGCCCCATCCTCGCCGAACACCCACGAGTTCCAGTCCGACGAACAGGGGGAGCCCCAGGGAGGCGGCGTAGAGGATCCGGAGATAGGTCTCATCGCCCTCTCCGGCGTTCACGAGCAGGATACCCGCGACGGCGGCGATCACACCGCTGACGAGCGCCAGCGGAAACCGCCGCGCCGCCGCTGAGGCCTCTTCCGCGAGCCGTGCGAACGAGGGAAGCTTCATGCTCGTCAATATAGCGGGCCGGACCCGGTTCGGCCCATACTTCGGCGGGACCGCACCATCGCTCAGTCGAGACGCGCCGAATGTAGAGAGCGGACCGCCGACAGAGGGGAGACCACGTTGGAGTTCATCGCCTGGAGCCTGATCGGGTTCCTCGTCGCACTGTTGCTGACCCTCGGGCTCAAGGCTCTCGAGCTCGGCATGCACTGGCGAATGGTGATGGCATTCGCTTACACGCTGGCAATCGCGGCCGTGGCCTTTTCGATCATCGTATTCACCGGCTGGACGACCCGGGGCGGATGGCTTCTGGGCTGTGCGCTGGGATGGTTGTTCGGCGGACTGTGGAATTGTCTTCTTTTCCCAATCTGGTTGTTATATATCTCGGGATGAGCGTCAGGTCTTTGAGAGGAATCAAAACCATCTTTGGGCTTGCCCGACAAATA
>JARRPA010000228.1:0-3778 GCA_037383305.1 Gemmatimonadota bacterium
GTGCCGCCGCCGAGGGGAACTTCGACCGCTATCCGATCTTGCGTATGAGGGAAATGCCGGTCGTCGAGACCCACATCATCGCGGAGGGGGACGCGCTCGGAGGGATCGGGGAGGTCGGCCTCCCGTGCATCGCGCCGGCCGTGTGCAACGCGCTGTTCGCTCTCACCGGCGAGCCGGTCCGGTCGTTGCCCATCGGAGACCGGTATCGAAGCTGAGAGCGTTTATTCCCCGGTGGTGTCACGCCGCGCTCCGTGCTCGTATATGCTCGGCGCGCGGCGAGGGGCGGGCTCATCGGCGTCGATTCTCCGGGTGGATGTCACTCGGCCGCGGGTCTCCTGGTAGAGTTTGTAGATCCGGCCGCCGTACAACCGGCTGTCGATCGGTACGCGTATGGTCCATTCCCTGACGATCCAGCCTCCGCCGTCGATACGGTCGAAGAGGATCCGGCCTGAAGCGTCCGGGCCGATTCCGAGCTCGTCACGTTGCCGGAGGCCCTCGTAGCCGAACTCGATCGATCGTAGCTCCGAGCTGTTCGCGTCCAGCCAGAGCGTGCCACGGATGTCTACGCGCAGCGGAGCAGCGGCCGGCTCGAAGGCGAGACCGACCTGCCCGTCACGGCCGGGCACGGCATGAAAGCAATGCGATGTCTGGAAGGTGTCCGACAGCAGCACGGCCGCGTCGGGCCCGTAGTAGGCGAGGCCTCCGCTGGTCGAGTCCCTGACGTATCCCCGTGCCTGGAGATCATCGGCCGACGGGACGCGAAACGGGCTCCGTCCCGCGGTGGTCTTCAACTCGGTGTGTTCGCGTCCGATCGTCGTGCCCCAGGGATCGACGTGTCGCTCGGTGACCTCGGTCAGGTAGGCGATGCTTCCCTCGATGATCTCGGCGACGCGGAGCGCCTTGCGCGCCTCGTCCCACAGGCGCCAGACCGTTTCTCCCTCTTCCGGATCGAGGCCGCAGCCGCCCGATTCGCCCTCCACGGTCAGGGCAGGCAATTCGAGGGGCGCACTCGAGACCTCGAGCGGTATCGTCACGTCGGCCCCGAGCGCGACGCGGAAGGGACCGCTCGTCGTGGCGGCGAACCCGATCCGTTCCACCCGGACAAACCACTCTCCCGGCCCGGGGGCGCGCAGCACCCACGCTCCGCTCTCGCCGGAGACGGCGGATGCGAGCTCTTCGCCCTCGGCGGACTGCAGGAGCAGGAGCGCACCGGGGATCGGGGAGTCAGTACCCTGCTCCACGACCCGGCCCCTCAGAGTCTGCGCGTCGACGGGATTCGCGCCGACCGCGGCGAGAGCGCCGAATAGCAAAAGGGCCGATCGGGTCGCCGAATCGTCCGATCCGGGCACCATCCGGCTCAGATGAGCCCGGACCGTTGTCGCGTCAAACCACACCATGTATCGGGATCTGCAGACCCATCGCTCTGCGCGCAATGCCCTTGCGCGGTTACCTGCGAGTGCCATAGGGTGACGCGACACCCGGGTCTCTCGCGTCATCGTGCCAGGAGATGTCGGTCTGAAACAGGCTTCGCCCCTACTCGTTGCCCTCGCCATCTCTGTCCTGTCCAGCTCGCCTCTCGCGGCGCAGGACCGATTCGGCTTCACCGGCGTCCTCGGCTGGGAGACGGTGAGCGGAGGCGCGTCTCAGGTTCTCGACCAGGGAATCACGGGTGAATTCGACATCTACTACCATTTCGGACACTTCCGGACCGGCATTGGCGTCAACGTCGTCTCCTACGATGCCATCACCGACAAACTTCCGCCCGTGGCAGCCGAACTGGCGCAGAGCGTCAGTCGCGTGACGCTCAATCTCCTCGTCGGCTACAAGTTCATCACCGACGGCGCTCTCCGACCGTACGTCGAAGGTCGGATCGGATACGTTCGCCTGCGGCCCGAGTGGAACTACTGGACCACGCCCGGCCAGCCCGGCGAGAACGTGGAAGACCGATCGACCGGTGTGCAGTACGGACTGAGGGGAGGTCTGGAGATTCCGTTCGCACGTACGTGGAGCGCCGACGTTTCGGCACTCTGGACCGGATTCAGTATCAGTCAAGTCGAAGGCAATTCGGCCGGTCTGGAGAACTTCGATTCCGGCTCGACGATCGGCGTCCTCGCCGGCTTCTCTTTCTATCCCTGACATGAGCGAGACTCGAGGACCCGCGGCGGCGGGCAGGATGACACGGGTGGCCGGCAGCCTTCTGGCGCTGTCGTTGACGTGCGTCGCGATGGGCACGGCACAGGAAGTGTCGAGTCCGACAAACGCGGAGCGACTGCAGCCGACGGTTCCGGCCACGGTCCCGATGCCGGGTGCGGACACGAGCTCCCCCGAGACCGCGTCGGCCGCTTCGGCGTCCCTGGAGTCTCCGGGTGCCCGGGATGATCAGGAAGAGCTGGGGCCCTGGGGCGAACGGCGGAGCCTGGCCGCGGCCGTCGGCGAAGTGACCTTCATCAACATCCTGGTCTGGTCGTATAACGAGTACATACGCGGCGCCGACTTCACCCAGGTCAATCCGCGCTCCTGGTGGAACAACATCGAGGGCGGGTTCACCTACGATGACAACAATTTCAACACCCACATGTTCGCGCATCCGTTCCACGGCAGCCTCTACTACAACGCGGGCCGCTCGAACGGATTCAACTATTGGGAGTCCCTCGGCTTCTCGCTGTTCGGAAGCCTGATGTGGGAGTGCTGCGGCGAGACGCACCCGCCGGCCTGGAACGACTGGATCGCGACCGGCGTGGGTGGGGCTGCCGTCGGAGAGATGCTCTACCGGGTCTCCGGCACGGTGCTCGACAACACGGCCACGGGCTCGGAACGGACCTGGCGCGAGATCGGGGCGTTCGCCCTCAGCCCCGTGCGTGGATTCAACCGCCTCGTCAGCGGCCGGTCCGGGCGAGTGATCGAGAACCCCATCGACCCTGAGGACCGGCTCCCCGGAATTCTTTCCAATCGGCTCAGCGCGGGTGTCCGCATTATCGGCGAGGGGGAATCGCTCAGCGACAGCTCCGATACGCACGGCCTGTTTCAGGTCGAATTCAAGTTCGGCGACAGATTCGGCACGCAGCGGCGAAAACCGTTCGACGTCTTCGACATGGCCGTGCAGCTGAATCTGGGTGACAAGCAGACGTTGGGCCGACTCAGCGTACGGGGCAGCCTGTTCAGCTGGGACCTCAAGAAGGGCGGAGACACGCAGCACGTCTTCTCGGTCGAGCAGGAATTTCAGTACATGAACAACAACGCGTTCGAATTCGGCGGACAGATGTTCGACGCGTCCCTTCACTCGCGCTTCGGACTCTCGAACGACTGGGCGATCCGGACCCAGGTCGATGCGGTGTTCGCACTACTCAGCGCGGTGAACTCGGAGTGGGCCTTCCTGGCGAACGACATCCCGAACCGGGAGCGATTCCGTGAGTACGACTTCGGCCCCGGAGTCGGGGGTCGGGTCAGCGCGAGTGTGACGCGTAAGGGGCGAGAGGTCCTGAGCGCCTTCTACTGGTACCAGTGGGTCGATACGCAGAACGGCTCGAGTCTGAACGGCAGCGACGCCTATCACGACGTCCAGCTCATAGGCGCTCGGGCCATGGTGCCGATCGGCTCGAAGTTCGGCATCGGAGGAGACGCCTACCTGTTCCTGCGTGACAGCCACTTCGAGTTCTTCGAAGACCAGTCCCAGCGAGTGCCGCAGCTTCGCATTTACGGAATCTGGGACACGGCCCTGATGGGTGGCGGCCGGCGCTGATCGGCACGTTTCGCCCGGCCTCGTCCCGGCCTTAACCGA
>JARRPA010000229.1:0-3777 GCA_037383305.1 Gemmatimonadota bacterium
GCGTGTGCATCTTGACGGTTGCCGGCGAGATCCCGAGCCGGGCGGCGATCTCCTTGTTGGTCAACCGCCGCCCCAACAGCTCGAGGACGTCGAGCTCGCATTCATTCGTCCAGGCAAGCCCGTCGAAAACTGCTTCATCGAGAGCTTCAATGGGAAGTTCCGCGACGACTGCCTCAATCTCCACTGGTTCGCAGGTCTCGATGACGCTCGGCGGAAGATCGAAGAGTGGCGCTTCGACTACAACTACTATCGGCCGCATTCGTCTCTCGGCGGGATACCCCCGGCCGAGTTCGCCGCGCAACCAGGACTCCGGCCGGCTACGCCGTCCTCCGTCCTGATTGCGACCCCCAACGGGGCGCACGAGGAAGACCAGCCGTGTTGATCCCTCAACTTCGAACTGGTGCAGCTTTTCGGGTTTGGGTCATACCGACGAACATCACCAGGCGTGTCCCACCTGGATGTAGAAAATCACATCTTCGGGACCTTTCGCGAGATCCACGCCGACCCACAGGTTGTTCTCTGGGCGGAAGAGGTAGCGGCCACCGACGCCGCCTGCGAAGATGCCGCTCTGGTCCTGGTAGAGCAGCAGGTCGCCATCGGTGCCGCCGGTGCCCGCGAAGACCACCGCGGCCCACCGGTCGAGAATGTTCCAACGCAGCTCTGTGTCAACGACGGCCGTTCGCTCGTTCTGATATCGGAGGGCCGGCACGCCGCGGAGGGTGATCCAGGGGTAGGCCCAGAACGGAGGGTCGCCGCCGACGGCATCGAGCTTGAGCCGCACCCCGAAGACGAGCTTGTCGCGGGCGAGCTGATGAAAGGACCGGAGGTCGAATTGGTACTGGGCATAGTCGAAGTCCCCGATCCCGCACTCAAAGTGGTTATCAACCTGCAGATGCGCGTACAAACCACGGTTCGGAGTCATCGTGTAATCGCGGCTGTCGTATTCGACCTGAACGGCAACGCCGAAGTCCTGGACCTTCTCGTTGAAGAACTCGATCGGAAGACCGGTGAACTCGGTCTTGGCAGAAGTGTCGAGATTCAGGTACATGACCTTGGCGCCAGCAAAGAAATTGCTTCCCCCGAGCCTGAACCTGATGTCTTGAGAGACGAGCCCACCGTTCAGGTTGACCTCCAGCGGCAGCCCGAAGAACCAGAATTCGGCATTGATGTTGGCGTAGCCGACGACGGAGCTGGAGCGGATAGTATCGTCGGCCCACGACGCGAAGTGCCCGAGTCCAACACCCCACGAACCCTTCTGCGTGTAGGCAGCCGCGATGCCGCTGATGGTCGGAGGCTGCTGTCGCGGATCACGGTCCGGCGACGCGGATGCGAGGGTCATCGCCGGATCCACGTCGTCCTTCGAAACATCTTTCTCCTTGGAGCGGTGGAAATACCCGAGCGCGGCCCCAAGGCCATTTCCGATCGCCGGTTCGGTGATGAAGATGGGGACCGGGATGAAGTTCATCCCTTTCTTCTTCTCGACGGCGTCAGACTCTCGCTCGTCGTGCCCCGATCCGCCAGCGGTTTCGGAGGCTGAGCCGGTCTGACCGGGGTCGTCGCCGAGTGCGTCCTCATGCGCCAATCCCGGTAATGGGCGGGAGATCGCGATGATAAGGAGCGCGACAATCGTCGCAGCGTCCTGCCAGCGCGGCCATCGCGTCGATCGGAATCGGGCGGAATTCAATGCCCGCGTCCCGTCGCGCGGATGGCGACCCTGGCAGCCGGTCGTCGGCACGATATGTACCCGGCATCGGTCCGCCCGGCAGCCCGGTTCGCCATTAGAACCTCTGCGTGAAGGACGCGACGAACTGGTCGCGCGCGCCTCCCGTTGCGGCCTCGATCTGCAGTGACCGGCCCGGGAGAAAGTCCCAGTTGAAGCCGACAAGGTAGTTCCAGGGATCGACGCCGGACTGGGTGACCTCGTACACGAGCTCGATTTCGCGCCCTCCGACAATCGGCACGTCGTCAGGGATCGGCAGCGTGAAGTCGCCGACAATTTCGTTCTCGCTCTTCAGGTAGGTGGCTCCGACGTACACCGACAGGCGACCGCCCTGCTTAGTCGGTGCGGTGAGCCCGATGCGCGGCGATACCACCCAGGTCGAAACCGGGCTGCCCTCGAGGGCGTTGTCCAGAAAGGTCCACGTGTGGTTCACGGGCACAGTGAAGAAGAAGTTCTCGTATCCTATCGCGGGGACGATGCCGATCCCCACATTGTTGTTGTCCAGTTTGGTGCGCACGACATAATTGATCCGACGATCGCAGAAACCCGGGGTGATAATGCCCGAGCAGATGCCCGGATCAACGAGGTCGATCGCATCTCGAGCGAGAAACGAGATCGGCGCGACGATGTCGCCCTCGACATGGCCGACCGTGGCGTAGATGTTGAGGAACGGAAACAGATAGAAATCACCCTTGACTTGGATCGACGTGGCCTCGGTGAAGATGCCCGCGAAGTCGACCCAGTCGGTGTCGATGACCTCGCTGCCGCCAAACTGGACCCGCAACGAGTCGAGCTTCAGCTCTTGACGGGTCCAGTTGGGGATCACCGCCACACCGATCGGCAGCGGCAGATCGATCCCCATCTCGTAGACCTTATTCCCCAGAATCGGGAGCTTGCGATTCCACTCGCGCTCGAAGGGTGGGGCATCGGACCGGAAGTTCGGAATACTGGTCGGGTCGAGCGCCAACGTGAACAGGGTCTTGGCGCCGGGTTGAGGGACCACCGGGTACTTCGCGCTCGAGATCCGCCATCGATCGCCGTCGAGCTCCAGCCCGACCATGTCCTCGAACGAGCGAGTTCGGCCCGAGCCGTCGCGCAGGGTGATCTCGACCGTGATGTAGCACGACGCGAGCTTCCCGTACGTGGTGCACTGGATATCGGTGATCTCCTTGTCCGATTCGATGACCTGCCGCTGGAACTTGTCGCGCAACAACAGCCTCGCAACGTGCTCGACAGCGTTCGCCGTGAGAAGGCCGGCCGACTGATCGCCGATGACGAGCATGAGCCTCGCGTCGTCGGTGAAGATCTCCTTGACACCGGCTTTGAACTCCGGGGTGCCGGGGTACTCATCGATTCGTTGAATCGTTTCGTAGAAGCTGCGAGTCGCGGCCTCCGGCGTTGACCAATCGGCTGCGGTCGCTGCGGAGTTGTTGACCCCGATGATGACCGCCAGCAACGGAACGAGGATGGCTGCATTTCTTCGAATCACCCGTCATCTCCCTGGTTTATCAATCAATATGTTCGGCAGCACTGAAAATTGGGCTTGCACGATTCGAACCGCCAGGGTCGTCTTCTTCCGCGCTGGCCGAACCCGCCCCGACAGCGATGAGCATCATCAGGGTGACCGCGATCGCCACCTCCATCCGGAGGCAGTCACGAGGTGTCGTCGCGAGGGCGACGAGGGGCCGAGGCATCGTGACATCTCGATGATCGGGGCGGGTCTGCGCGGCTGATTCCACTCGACTCCTCCTGCCCGATATGGTCGACGCTCAGCAGACGGGCGCCGTGTGTGTAGAGTGCGTCAAGGACGCCCATCAGCGCCGCCTCGTCCACCAGCTCGCCAACGAGCTCGGTGAAGGCGCTCCCTGATTCCAAACGCCGCACCGAGACAGCCATGCCCTGGGTGTGATCGGTCCACTCGTCGCCGAGGACGATATCGAAGCGCTTCTCCCTCCAGAGCTCGACGGCGCCTGCGGGCCGCTGCAGCGCATGACGTACCTCCTCGGTCTCCAGGGCGCGAAACTGCGCGCGGGACGGTGAGGCGAGGGCAATGAAGG
>JARRPA010000230.1:0-3772 GCA_037383305.1 Gemmatimonadota bacterium
CCTCCCGCCGAAGCCGCAAGAACTGTACCGCCTCCTCGAGCTCCTCGAGCAGCGCGACCGCCGACAGTGCCTCCTCGAGGGTCTCGGCCTCGTCGTCCCCCTCCTCGCGGGGCGGCCTGGGCAGCAGCAACCGGACCTTCAGCTCGATGACCTGCGCCACCCGCGGAAGCGCCTCGCTCGCCAGCTCCAGATCGCTCTCGGCCACGGCGTCGAAGTAGGTCAGGTAGTCGCGCACCAGCCGGTAGAGGTCGAGACGGCGTGGCGCCAGTGCACCACTGCGCAGCGCGTGCGCCAGCTCCCCGAGCGTGCCTTGGAAGTGTTCCTGCTCGACGGTGAAGTGATCTACCGGAGCGAGGGACAGGGAGATCAATTTCCCGAGCCGCTCTTCGCCGTACTCAATTTCGCCAAGATCAACCCGTCTCCGATGTCGGTCGACAGCTGGACCATGGAAGTGGACTGGGTGAAGCACGAACGGAGGGGGGAGTAGCCCGAACGGCCACTCATGCCGTACCTGTCAGTCAGCCCTGCCGTCCGTCCGGTCGTCGGTACTTCGGGTGGTGCTTCAGGGTCTTCATGGCGGTCTTCCAATCCGAAACGTGTTCGGCCCGGGCCCTTGGATCCGTCCGTCGGCGCTCGTGGGCCGCCTCGGCCTGCAGCTTCCGGTAACTGGCGAGCCGCTCCGGGGCCAGCCTGCCTTCGGCTACTGCCGCGTGCACGGCGCAGCCGGGCTCCGAAGAATGTGAACAGTCCCGAAACCGACACTGCACGGACAGCCCGTCGATCTCCGGGAACGCCTGCTGGAGGCCTTCCTCCAGATCGAACACCCGCAACTCCCGCAGCCCCGGAGTGTCGAGCAGTAAACCGCCGCCCTCGATCGGAAAGAGCTCGCGCGACGTAGTGGTGTGCCGCCCCTTCCGGTCCCCTGGTCTGACCTCACCGGTCCGAGCGATATCTGCGTCGGCCAGGAGGTTGATCAGGGTCGACTTTCCGGCGCCCGACGGTCCGAGCAGGGCAACGGTCCGACCGAGGGTCAGACTTTCCAGGAGCGAGGCGACCGAAACACCGTCTTCCGCGCTCACCACCCGGATCGGCACCCCGAATGCGATGGATCGAACCGCCTCGGCGGCTTCGTCCTGGTCCGCGGCGAGGTCCGCCTTCGTGAGCACGATCTCCGGGGAGGCGCCGCTCTCCCAGGCCACGGCGAGGTACCGCTCCAAACTCCGCAGATTCGGCGACCGGTCGAGCGCCTGGACGATCCACAATCGGTCGACGTTGGCGGCCAGGACCTGGCCCGACGGGGACTCTCCCGGCGACCCTCTGCGCACGGCCGATCGACGCGGCAGCAGACAGCGAATCGTGCACGGGTCCGACGCCTGCGGGCCTGGCGACCATCCGATCCAGTCACCGGTGACGGGGCGCCAGCCGGCGGCGTCGGAGCCGACCATCCGAGCGAGTTGCGATCCGACGTCGGTATGAATCGTCCAGCGATCGCGATGCTGGACCGTGACCCGCCCGGGACGGGCCTCGGCGGGAGCCAGGCTCTCGAAGTTCGAGGCCCACTCGGCGTCCCAGCCGAAGATTCTGAGCGCCTTCGTCATCGTGGCTCTCCCCGGGCCGCCGGTCGGGAGTGAAGTAAGGCGCTCACGGTTTCGAAGAACGCATCTGGATTGTCCGTCGTGCGTATATGCAACGTATCGCGTCAGTTCGCGTCGTCTGTCAAGGCGGCTCCGGGTCCCGGCACCCGGGGTCTTCTCACGAACAGCGTCGGGTCGCCGGGGCGCGCATCGGGCGACGCCCGCACCCGGTCGGAGGGGCCCGGAATCTCCTGCACGACATCAGCACAGGATCGTCAGAAATGCCAACAGAAGAGCGGTCGTCAGGGCCGCGAAGGCAGTCCGGATCCGATTCCACCGATTCCAGGTCGGCTCGAAGCGCTGACGAGCCGACCGCAGGGTGGCGTCGTCGGCGCGCGAGATATCGAGCGCCTGCAGTTCGTTATTCAGAGGGACATTGATGACGAATGTCGGCAACTGGACCCCGAGCAAATAGACCCCTCCGGCCAGAACGAGAAGCACGACCTGCCACGTCCCCGCCTCTCCCAGCCCCGACGCGATGCCTATGATCAGAGTCAGGGCAGATCCCACCCACACCAGACCGAAGAGCGGCCGGCCTTGCTGGATGACGGCGTCCATCTGCTGGAACGCTGCGAGGAATTCCCGATTCGGGAGCCCCCTGATGCCCGGCATGACCACGACAGCGAAGGCGAACAAGAACCCCGCGACGAGCGAGCAGAGAAACGTCGCGACGACGAGAGCGATGTGGGGCACGACTGACATTTCTCACCCCTGTGCATGATAGCCGGGACACCCCATGCGTACCGCGCCGCGATGCCATCCATGAAGCAGAAGTCGGGCTCGCGGCGTCCCCTTTCCACGGATGTCGGACGAATGGGCACGGATAATGGCAACGAAGGAGCTCCATTCTCAACGGAGCGCCCGGTACAGCAGGTAACCGATGCCACCGACCGCGAGGATCGTCGGGATCCAGCCGACGACACTCAGGAGAAGCCCGAGTGCGATGACGGCCCCGGCACCTTGCAGCCAGCCTATGACCTGCCCCTTCGTGCGCGCATCCTCGAGCTCCGTCTTCGAGTACAGTTGAAGATCCGACTTTGTCATCTGTCTGACATCCTCCCTGTCCGTCCCGCGTCTCGGAAATCTCCAGCGGTATCCATCCGGCCTTACTGCGGGCGTGGAACCTCCTGCCGAAAGAGTCTCGCGGACCGCCGCCCGTCCCCCTCAGGCGGCCAGCCTCCCGGACGACTGCCCTGCCCGGTCCGGGGTCCGCCGCGACGACTCCGTCCATTCCCTCCAATCCTGAATCGCCTCAGCTCCACGCGCGTGTCAGACCGATCGTGGCTGAAGGAACTCGCGTGACTCCATGCGCCGCACGCACTCCGGATCATGCGATGGAAGATAGAGGGTCGGTGTCATTCGAGCGTGCTCGAGGATCGTCGAAATGGTCTTGAGCGCGATACCGGGTCGCGGAGAGACACCATCCGCTTTCTGCTCGAGGAGCAATTGCTGCGTGTAGGTCGTATCACCCGCGAGAAAGTAACTCGCCCCGTCGGTCCGTACGATGACCGATACGTGAGCCGGTGTATGCCCCGGTGTCGGCACGATCCGCACGTCGCCGGCCCGTGTGACGCGGCAACTGCTTTGAAACGCACCGAGAGGCTCCGGGTCAAACTCGATCGATTTCGGTGCGAACCATCTCGGCCAGTGTTGAGGCAGGTAGCCCAGTCCCCTGCCGACCAGTCCGCGAGCAAGCCTGTAGTCCTTCCTGGAGGCGAAGATCTGCGAGTCGGGGAAATGGTGCAGACCTCCCGCATGATCCGTGTGGAGGTGAGTAAGAACCACGGTCCGCACGTCCGAGGCGCGAATCCCCATTGCAGCCAGCTGGGGCCCGATCTCGTCTTCCGGCTCTACTTTCATACGGACAGAAGTCCGGTAGTACGGGTGCCACCCGGGAAAGTAGTCAGGCCGAGCCGTCTTCGAGGATTCGCCGGTGTCCACGACGATCACGCCTTCCGGATGGTCGATTGCCCATCAGAATATCGGCAGCCAGTCGGTCCAGCCCGGATCCAGGAGGACGCTTACGAAACCTCCTGCGCGACGCTCCCGTTGCGCGCGCTTCACTTTGACTGAACCCGTCTGAATCGGATAGATCTTCACGAAGGCTCCCGTGAGTTTCTCGCCAACGAATCGGAACG
>JARRPA010000231.1:0-3768 GCA_037383305.1 Gemmatimonadota bacterium
AGCCCGGTCGTCTGAAGGCCGAGCTCCGGATTCCACAGACCCAGGCGCGAGACGTCCAGGTCGGGCAGTCGGCCCGGGTGGATACCCGGCGGGACACGATTCCCGGGCGGGTGAGACGGGTGGATCCGAACGTCCAGGGTGGATCGGTCCTCGTGGAGGTGAGCCTGGACGGTGAGATGCCCGCCGGCACCCGACCCGACCTGAACGTCGATGGAATGATCGAGCTCGACCGGCTGAGCGACGTCCTCTACGCGGGCCGACCCGCGTACGGACAGAGCGAGAGCACGGTCTCGCTGTTCCGGTTGATCGATGATGGGAAGGCCGCCGAGCGAGTCCCGGTGCGGCTCGGCCGAAGCTCGGTGAACCAGATCGAAGTACTGGACGGTCTCCGCGAAGGTGATGTCATCATCCTGTCGGACATGTCGCGTTACGACGACGTGGAACGGGTCCGCATAAGGTGAACGCGACGCACGCAGCGTCGGCAGAGGAGGGGTGGGGAATGGAAAACCGTAGCGCGCTGATCCGACTCGAAGATGTCAACAAGATCTTCTACACCGAAGAGATGGAGACACATGCCCTGTCGGACATCCACCTCGAAATCCGGGACGGGGAGTTTGCCGAGGTCATGGGACCCTCGGGGTGCGGAAAGTCGACGATGCTTTCGCTGATCGGGCTTCTCGACACGCCGACCTCGGGCGGATACTGGCTGAACGGAGAATCCGTTTCGGACCTGACGGCTTCGGAGCGCGCCGAGGTCCGGAACCGGCATATCGGCTTCATCTTCCAGGCCTTCAATCTGATCGGCGACCTGACGGTGTTCGAGAACGTCGAGCTGCCGCTCATCTACGGCGGCATCGACGCGGGAAGGCGCCGCGAGGCGACACACCGGGCCCTGGAGCGCGTCGGGATGAGCCACCGGATGGACCACTACCCCTCGCAACTGTCGGGAGGGCAGCGACAGCGGGTCGCCGCCGCGCGAGCCGTGGTGGGAGACCCGCTCATCCTTCTCGCCGACGAGCCCACGGGAAATCTCGATTCGACCAACGGCGAGGCCGTCATGCAGCTTCTTCGTGACCTGCATGCCGAGGGCTCGACGATCCTGATGGTAACGCACGATCCGCGATACTCGGCTTATGCGGAGCGGACGATCCGTCTTTTCGACGGCAGGATCACGGACGAGGAAACGGAGACCGAAGCACTCGGGCTGGCGCAAGCCGGCGTCTGACGCCGCCGGATCTCGAGACGACGACCGGGAAGCGGGGGGGAAGGGTCATGGACGGCTTCATCAACGACGTGAAGTTCGGACTCCGGATGCTGATCAAGTCTCCGGTGATATCGCTGATCGCCATTCTGGCGTTTGCGCTCGGCATCGGCCCGACCACGACGGTCTTCAGCATCGTCAACGGCGCCATCTACAAGGGCCTGCCGTTCGATGACGCCGACCGGGTGGTGTCGGTGTGGCGGGTCAACCCGGAGCGGGAGATCGAGCGCGGGGGCGTGTCGCTCCACGACTATGTGGAGTACCGGGATCAGAACAGCTCGCTGGAAGCGCTCGGACTGTGGAGCGACGGAGCCGTCAACCTGGTCGGTGCCGACGACGAGCCGGAGCGATACCAGGGAGCCCGCGTGACGGCCAACATGTTCGACATACTCCGGGTCGCCCCGGTACTCGGACGGGGGTTCCTGCCCGAAGAGGAGGAACCCGGAGCAGATCCCGTAATGATCGTCGGATACGACGTATGGCAGGAGAAGTTCGACGGCTCGCCGCAGGTGATCGGCCGGACCGTCCGGACCAACGGAGAGCCCCGCACCATCGTCGGCGTGGCCCCGGAAGGTTTCAAGTTTCCGATCGAGTCTGACATGTGGGCGCCGCTCGAGGTGGACCCGCTCGCTCACGACCGCGAGGACGGCCCTCAGTACCCGGGCTTCGGACGCCTGAAGGCCGGCGTGACGCTCGACCATGCGGCGGCGGACCTCGCCACGATCGGCATGCGGCTGGAACAGGAATTCCCCGAGTCGAACGAGGGATTCGCCCCGATCGTAGAGCCGTTCACGAAATTCACGATCGGAAACGAGCTGTATGCCCTTCTGTTCACGATGCTGGGGGCGGCGATCGGAGTGCTGCTGATCGGCTGCGCCAACGTCGCGAACCTCCTGTTCGCGCGCGCCGCCGTGCGAGAGAAGGAAGTGGCCGTTCGCTCCGCGATCGGCGCGAAGCGGAAGCAGATCGTGCGTCAGCTCCTGGTCGAGGTGGGCGTACTGTCGGCGATCGGGGGAGCGATCGGCGTGCTGATCGGCATCGGCGGCGTAGCGTGGTTCAACCGGGCGATCGCGACGAATCCGCCGCCTTTCTGGATGACCTTCGACATGGACGGCCGCGTCCTGCTCTTCGCCACGCTCGTATCGGCTCTGGCCGCCGTCGCCGCCGGGCTGTTTCCCGCGCTGCGCGCCACGGACAAGGGCCTGAACGAGGCCCTCAACGACGAGGGGCGCGGATCCTCGTCGGGCCTGCGGATGGGCCGCGTCACTTCGGCCATCGTGATCGGCGAGGTGGCGGTCTCGTGCGGTCTGCTGATCGCGGCCGGCCTGATGATCAAGAGCGTCGCGCAGCTTCGGACGATCGATCTGCCCTTCGCGGTCGAGAACATCTTCACGGCGCGGCTCAACCTGCCGGAAATGGACTATCCCGACGCCGATGCGCGCACCGACTTCTACCGGGAATTCCTCCAGAGGCTGCAGACGATCCCGGGGATCGAGGCCGCCACGCTCTCCGACGGTCTGCCGGCCCGCGGGAACGGGATGCGAACGTTCGAGATCGAGGGCAGGGACTATCCGACCGAGCGCGATTATCCGCGTGCCCGGGAGGGAATCGTCACGCCCGGCTACTTCGCGACCTTCCAGGCGCCGGTTCTCGAAGGGCGTGCCTTCGAATTCGCCGACACGAAGGACAACCTTCCCGTGGCGCTCGTCAACCGGAGCTTCGTTCACGAGTACTTCGAAGACGGCGTGGGAATCGGAAAGCGGTTCCGGATTCACCAGGGCGACGACGTCTATGAATGGATGACCGTGGTCGGAGTGGTGCCCGACATGAAGATGGAAGGGATCGGAAACAACGATCAGAGTCCGGCGGGCTACTACATCGCCGTGGACCAGTTTGCCGAGATTCTGGGAAATACGGTCAGTGTGGGCGCTCACACGTCCGGCGACCCGGGGGCGATGGCTGCGCGAGTCCGCGAGACCCTGGCTGCGATGGATCCGAATCTGCCCGTATACGACGCGATGTCGATGCAGGCGGTGATCGACGATGCCACCTGGTTCTATCGGGTATTCGGCACCCTGTTCATGTTGTTCGGGTTCACCGCGCTGTTCCTCGCGGCGGTGGGGCTCTACGGGGTGATGTCCTTCGGCGTCAGTCAGCGCCGGAGGGAGATGGGGATCCGGATGGCCCTGGGGGCCAAGGAAGATCGACTGATCCGCCTGGCCATGCGCCGGGGATTGCGCCAACTGGCGATCGGGATCGTGATCGGCATCGCTCTGGCGGCGCTGGCGACGAAGCCGCTCCAGATCATCCTGTACGAGGTGGACGCCCGCGATCCGGTGATCTTCGGCGGGGTGGTGCTGGCGCTCGCCCTGGTCGGCGCCGTTGCAAGCTACCTGCCTGCACGGCGAGTCAGCCGGATTCATCCGGCAGAGGCTCTGCAGAACGGTTGAGGATCGGGCGGGCGCGAGCTTCAGAGCGGCGGAATTCGCCTCAGGCTCGCGCCTCGG
>JARRPA010000232.1:0-3764 GCA_037383305.1 Gemmatimonadota bacterium
GAGGAATCCTCAGCCATCTTCCTCGACGCCCATCACCCAGCTCTGCAGCTGCCTCTCACGCTGCAATTGTCTCGAAGCCGCCTCCGCTTCGGCGCGGCTGGCGAATGGCCCTACCAGGCCCCGATACCAGGTCTCGCCCGCTTCGTCGCTCGTCGTCTGCACCTGCACGGGAAAACCGCCGGTCTGCAAATCGGCCACCAGCGCCTCTATGCCATCCCGCTGTCGAGCGGACCCGACGATCGCATAGAATCCGGCCGGTACTCCCGATTCGGGACGGGCCGCAGCCTCGACAGGTGCGGCGGCGGGCGCATCTGACGGACCCGCCTCCTGACCTTCCGGCGCCGCCGCCCGGCCCGGAGAAGTCTGCAGCGGCTGTTCCGGGATCTCGTCCGCGCTGACAGGTGCCAGGGGGGTCCAACGGATCGGTACCCAAGCCGCACCGGCCGGAGCGGTGAGCGGTTCGTCCTCGACTCGCCCATCGCGGCCGACCAGAACGACTCCGTCTCCGTTCCGGGTGAGCACCCGACCGTCCGGAAGCCCGATCGGGAGATTCTCTTCCCAGCTGCCCGCGATGGGGATCGTCTTACCGTCGGTGAGGTCAACTCTCACGATCCCCTCTCCGTCGCCGACGAGCAGGTACTCTCCGAACAGGCTGGGTCGGAGTGCCAGCGGCGGGCGCTCCGTTCGGGTCAGACGCTCGAAGGTGAAGGAAAATCGGTTGACGACGCCGATTCCGGGCGGGTCGGCGAGCCCGACGTAGATCTGGTGGGTGGAGGGCGAGCCGGACAACGCCGTGATCCTCCCGTCGAGCCTGACCTCGCCGACCGACTCGGGGGGGTCGATCGACAGCAGTCGCAGCGACCGATCATCGTACTCGTCCACGAACGCGAGACGGCGACCCCACGCGGTGATCAATCCCGGAGTTCGAACGGAGACCGGTCCTCGCGCGGCGGGTTCCTCGGCCCCTTCGGAGATGAGCCAGAGTTCCGGCCCCGGAAGCAGAACGGCGATTCCGTCGTGAACCGCGCCGGCCCACTCGATTTCGCCCTCGACCTCGTAGCGCCACGCCCGGTCGGCCAGCACGGCGAGGATCTCACCGCTGGCCGGATCGACGAATGCGCCCCCCTGGTCTGACGGAACCCACTTCGCGTCGTCGCTCTCGAGACGTTCGATTCGAGTGACGGTTCCCGTCGCCGGCTCGAAACGGGAAACGTCCCCGTCTTCAGCCCGGAGTACCACGGACCCGGGCCCCGCGACGTGGGCCTCGTCGAAGGCTGGCAGTTCGACGGCGCTCTTCCACGGCGCGTCCCGCACGTCCCGAAGCGGTCGCCATGTCGCTGGTCCGCCGCCTGCATCGAGGACGAGTATCCCGATCTCGTCGAGCGTGGAACCCACGACCAGCTCGGTTCCATGCAACTCGGCATCGGATTCCGCGGATTCCTCGACCGGTGTCGTGCCTCCGCCACAGGACAGGACCGACAGCAGAAAGACTATGCTCGAGAAGCTGCGGATCTTCTTCGGTCTTCGCGTCAAGTGAGGTGCCCCTGGTGATTCGCGTCGGGCCGGCCCGGCCACCCCCGGTCGGCCGCGGCAAAGTGGCCCGTGGCCCGGTGGGCCGCAAGAAAGGACGGGTCGAGGCGCGCCCGGCACGTCCGCTCGGGAGGACTCAGAAGATCGGGCCGAGCGACAGGGACCAGATGCCCCGCCCGAATCGGGAGCCACGACCCGGAGCCATGGCCCAGTCGAGCCTGAGAATCGCGAAGAAGAGGTTCGCTCGGAGGCCGATTCCGTAGCTGGTGAGCGGTGCCCGATACAGCACGATGTCCTGTCCTTCGTCACGCTTGAGGGTCGGCTGCGAAAACCCGGGGGTCCACGCGAATCCGACGTCGAAGAAGAGCGCCGCATCGACAGCGGGAAAATTGAGCGGCAGCCAGGAATCCTTCAGTGGATTCAGCACGGGGAACCGCAGCTCCGAATTGACCAGAAAGACACTCGATCCGATCAGCTGCTCCTGGGCGGGACAGTAGAAATCGTATGCGGTCTGCGATTTCGAGAGCTCGCATTCGAGCGCTCCATAGGAACCGATGTCGTATCCGCGCATGTAGTACGGACCACCCCACGCCAGCTCGAACTCGCGCGCGTCCTCCTGACTCGAAGTACTGACTCGATTGAACGACATCAGCCGCTGCGCCAGCAGAAGAGGTCCAATGACCGGAGTGTAGTGGCGCAGGTCCGCCACGACGTCGGCAAGGTTCAGGTCCCCGAACGAGGTCGAAGCACCAAGCAGAATGCGTCGCCCACCGAGCGGTCCCGTGAAACCACCGAGCGAGTTGTCGAACAGGTAACTCACTGATGGCTTGACGAACGCGCGGGTCGGTCCGTCGAGGGTGAAAGAAAAGCGGTCGGCGCTCTCTCGCGTCCGTCCCCGAAGTACGAGGTCCGTCTGGATGCTGGACGCCTCGATGCCGAAGTCCACCCGGGAGAACGTACTGAACGGATACTGGGCGACGATGCCCACCGATCGGAACTGATCTCTCTGGAACCGGTCGTACTCTCCTACGATCCCCGGACGACCCGGCACTTCGCCGAACCGGCGACCCAGATATCGATAGAAGGGGTACTGCTGTGCGGAGACCCCGAAATTCAGTCGGTTTTTCAGATAGGTGTATCGGGCCAGGATCTGTGCGTTGTCGAAGGAACCCTGGATGGCGCCGCCGATCACCATGTTGTGGTTGCCCAGCATGTCCGACAGGGTGATGAACGAGCCGCCGTAAATACCACCGCCGTAGAATCCCCCGGTCTGCGCTCCGATCGTGGGCCGCCCCACCACGTCCGGGCTGAGACTCACCTCGAAGTCCCGGTAGGCGAGCGTCGCCGTATCGGGAAGCCCGAGCGAAGCCGAATCGAGGAGTGCCTGAACCGAGAGCCGCCCCGGTTGTCGCAGCGCGGCCAGCGCCTCCGCGTCTTCGCCGTAATCGGATCGCCGGAACCCCTCGTCGGTCAGATAGAAGGATCGGGGCTCGCCCGCCGGTTCCGAGGACTCCGTCCGGACGGCACCGGCTCTCTCGACCACTCTCTCGCGGCCCACCTGCGAGGCCGCGGTCGGGGGCTCACGAGCGGGTCCTGCATCGGTCGCGATCCGTCGCGGCTCATCGATCGTGTAGATGTTGAAGCCCGCCTCCTCGAAGTAGGAGAAGGCGATCCGGTCGCGGTTCCGCGCCCAGGAGAGCCCGGGGCTGGTCAGCAGCGCGCCTTCGCCCATCACGCCGGTCATCGCCCGGGTCACGCGCAGCGGTCGGGCCGAGTCCACCCCCTGGACGTAAAGATCGAACAGTCCCTCCCGAGTCGAGAGATAGGCGATGTCACGTCCATCGGGCGACCAGACGGGATTGATCGACAGACCTCCCTTCTGCCCCTCGAGCAGCCGCTGCTCCCGCGTCTCGAGATCCATGGTCGCGATTCGAAGGGGCCCGAACACCAGTTGGTCCAGATCGGTCTCGGGCGTCCGATCCGTCGCATACGCAAGCGTGCTTCCATCCGGTGACCAGGCGGGATGCAACTGTGCGTAACGATCGGAGGTCAGCCGTTCCATGGCCCCGCTGTCCAGCTCCCAGATGTACAAGTCACTGATGCCCCCGAGCAGACCCGTGAACACGATCCTGCTGCCGTCCTGCGACCAGTCCGGACTCTGGACGCCATTCAGCTCGGGTGTCCAGCGTCGTTCGTTTTCACCCGATCTGACGTCGATGACGTGTATCGCGTCG
>JARRPA010000233.1:0-4420 GCA_037383305.1 Gemmatimonadota bacterium
GGCCCGGCCGGCCGCGTCGACGGCATCGGCCGCCTCCATTACCTCCGCTCGGGCCGTTCGCACTGCCTCATCGAAGCGTGTCTCGGCCATGGCCCGCTGCGCGTCGGCGCGCTTCGTGTCGGCGCTGCGGCTGAGGCCCGAGAAGATGTTCCAGCGGAGCGCGACGCCGCCTGTCCAGTTGTCGCCGTCCGACGCGAAGAGACCGGAGCCGTGCATCGAGTAGCCGGCGAAGGCGTCGAGTTCCGGCAGGTACCCGAGTCTCGCTCGGCTGCTGTTCGCCGCGGCGGCGTCCCGGGCCTTGTCGAGCGCCTGAAGGTCCGCACGCCGCGCCGGGTCGAAACCCGCCGGCAGGTCCCCGTTCACCTGTGATCCGAAGCTGCCGCCGCGCTCCCTGCCGATCAGTTCGAGAGTGTCCGTGAGTACCGGGGTGACCTCCGGGCCCCAGCCGAGAAAGACCGCCAGCCGGCGGTGGGCGTCGGCCTCCCGGCGTTCCGCGTCGATTCTCGCAGCCGAGGATCCCTGGTAGTCGGCTTCCGCCTGCAGCACCTCCGCTCGCGTCAGAACGCCCTCCGCCTCCCTGCGCGTGAACACGTCCCGCGCAGAGCGGGCCGCCTCTTCGGTCGCCGCGGCGGCACGAGTCTGTGCGGCCGCGCGCTGCGCCTCGAGGTAGAGGATTTCCGTTCGGAGCACAGTGGCCTCCCGCGTGCGGAGCTCCTTCCAGTCCGCGGCTTCTGCCGCGTTGGAAGCGGCTGAACGGCCGGCCCATACCTGCGGGCTCAGGAGTTTCCACTGCAGCGTCGCGGCACTCGCCCAGTCGTCGATCGGGTCCGGCGCGTTCAGTGCGTCGAGCGTCGATGCGCGGCCACAAGAACGAAGAGGCCGTCGTAACATCGGCGCGCGCCATCTCCGTCTCGGCGTGCGACACCGCCAGGCCCGCATTCCCGACCAGCGCCTCGGCGATCGCTTCATCGAGGCTGATCGGTCGTTGTTCCATCGTCGCCTGACCGAAGCCCGCCGACGGAGTGAGCGCGAGCAGCGCCGCGGCGAGAACCGGTCTCCAGCGTAGGTTGATTGTCATGGGGTGTTCAATCCTTTGGGGTCAACGTCGCACGCGCGCAGGCAGTTGATGATCTGCACGACCTTGTCGTCCCGTACCTCGTAGAAGACATTCACGCCGTCTCGCCGGCTGCGAAGGATCCCCTTATCCCGCATGAGGTTGAGGTGCTGCGAGGCCGTGGCCTGCTCGAGTCCCAGTTCCTCCTGTACGGCGCTGACGTTCAGCTCTCCCCGACTGTCCAGCAGCTCGATGATCCGCAGGCGGATCGGGTGCCCGATGCAGCGCAGTACGCGGGAAGCGTCCTGCACCACATCAACGCTGATTCGGTCGGTAACGTCGGCCATTCGAAATCCCCTGCGCATTGTCATTGCGGGCCGCGGGTCGATCCGGCGCCCCATACACATAGAGATAGATATATTTGAATATATACTTTGTCAAGAGGCATCTCCGCGGAGTCGTGGTCCCGTCATTACTAGGTCATGTGCAGTGTATCACAAAAGGATCGGGTCCGCCGCACTCAGAGTCCGTTCGGACTGAGTTCAGTGGAAGGTTCGATACGGTACGAAACGTGCCACTAACGGCGCCGCCGGCCCCGGGAAAGCCGGGATCTGGGCGTCGCGTCCTCCTCCACGACCTCGGTTCGTCCCAGGTCAGGAGAGAACGTCGGCTCGAAACCGGGAACGACGCGCCGGGGAATCGGCACCCCGGTGAGCTTCTCGATTTCTCGGACCATCATCACCTCGTGCGGGGACATCAGCGTCACCGCGTCGCCCGTCTGGTCGCCCCGGGCGGTTCGTCCGACCCGGTGCACGTAGTCCTTGGGATCGTCCGGCACATCGAAGTTCACCACGTGCGTTATGCCGACGATGTCGAGGCCGCGGGCGGCGACGTTGGTGGCCACGAGCACCCGGGTCTTCCCTTCCCGGAAGCCCGTGAGACTGCGGCTCCTGTCGGCCTGACTCTTGTCACCGTGCAGGTCGTCGACCGAGACCCCCTTCTTCCTGAGGAAGTCGCAGATGTAGGCGGCCGTGCTCTTCATTCGCGTGAACACGATCGCGGGACCGGTCCCCCACGACTCGAGGAGGTGGTGAACCAGACCCTGCTTCGAGGCGTAGTCGACGGGATGAAGCACCTCGGTAATGCCGGAAGCGGCCGTCTGAAATCCGACCTGCACCGAGACCGGATCCCGCATCATCTCGTGCGCGAGACCGAGTATCGCGTTCGGCATGGTGGCCGAGAACAGCAGGGTCTGGCGGTCTCTCGGAGTGCTCCGGACGATCTTCCGGACGTCGTCGATAAAGCCCATGTCCAGCATGCGGTCCGCCTCGTCGAGCACCAGCACTTCCACGTCCGCGAGGTCCACCGTTCCCCGCTCGAGGTGATCGAGCAGACGTCCGGGGGTGGCCACGAGCACATCGCAGCCGAACTTGAGGTCCCGGATCTGGGCCCCGATCGGCATCCCGCCGTAGACGACGAGCGGCTCGAGCGACAGGCGCGATCCGTAGTGGACGACGGCGCGCTCGACCTGGTCGGCCAATTCTCGTGTGGGCGTCAGAATCAACCCGCGCACGGTTCCGTGCGCTTCCGGCATCTGGGCCAGGCGCTGGAGCATCGGCAACACGAAAGCGGCCGTCTTGCCGGTGCCCGTCTGCGCGCACCCGAGCACGTCCGCCCCGTCCAGCGCCACGGGTATCGCGTCCATCTGGATCGCCGTCGGCTCTGAATAGCCGCGGTCGGCGATCGCGTTCAGCAGCGGCTTCGTGAGCCCGAGCCCGTGAAATCCACTCTCCTCGGGTAGTCCTGTCATGTCGTCCGATTCTCCCCTGTGTCGAGTTCCGTCAACCGGCTGCTGAGTTCCCAGAGGCGTCGGGCCGCGTCATCGACGAGGGCCCGCGCCGAGGGACGCGCCGATTCTCCGTCAATGAAATACAGGCCCGTGATCCGCTCGAGCGCGGGAGCCGACGCGACATGCACTGTCGTGCGTGCCCCCTGCGCCGGTGTCTTCAGGAAGGGCGCCAAGAGCCGGAGCGGACCGAATCCCTCGAACAGAAGCCGGGTCGCCACGACTCCCGGGTGCACGGCGTTGGCCGTCACCCCGGTCCCCGAAAGCCGGCGAGCCAGCTCGCGGGTGAAGAGCAGATTCGCGAGTTTCGACTGCGTATAGGCGCGGAGCCCCGAGTACCCGATCTCACCCTGCGGGTCGTCGAAATCGATTCGACCGCGCCGGTGTGCTTCCGACGAGACGGTCACGATCCGGGACGGTGCCGATGCTTCCAGCCGGTCGCGCAGGAGCGCGGTGAGAAGGAAGGGCGCCAGGTGGTTCACCGCGAACTGGAGCTCCAGCCCCTCGCTCGTGGTCTGCCGGCCTCGAGTGAACACCCCGGCATTGTTGATGAGAACATCCAGTCGATCGGACGCGTCGAGGGTCTCCCCGGCGAGAGTCCGCACTCCCTCCTGCGTGGAGAGATCGGCCAGCAGCAGGCGCACGCGGGCGTCGGGCACCTCGTCCGTAACGGCACGCACCGCCGCCTCGCCCCGTTCCCGGCTGCGACTCGCCATCAGCACGTGAGCGCCCATGCCTGCAAGAGCCGCCGCCGTGGCCCGGCCGATCCCGGCACTCGCTCCGGTTACGAGCACCGTCTTGTCGCGCATCTCGTTGGTCATCCGGCGGGAACCTACAGCATCGGGTCGTATCCCGCCCGACTCTCAACGATCGCGATGGCAGGGACTTTGCCTCCCACCCCTGCACACAGGGCCGATGGCAGATTCCGGCAGACGGCACATCCCTGCCCGGCCCCGGTATGAAGGCGGATACGGCGACCGTCCAGCCGACTGGAGGGAGACGCACGGGTGTGGCATAGACGCGACAGATGGTATCCTCGAATCGGAACGGCAGGCACTCTGTCGGCCCTCGCAGGGTTCGCTCTGGGCGGCTGCGTGCCGGAAGCGCCGGGTGGCGCGGACGATCCCGTAGGTCCAGGAAGTCCTGCACCGGAACCCCGCTATTCGGTCCAGCTGCGATGGCAGCCGCCCGAGACCGACGCCGAGGGACAACCCCTCGGTGACCTCGACGGATTCCGGCTCTACTACGCCCCGTCATCCGAACCGCTGATGGAAGAGGGCGCCTCCATCGACCTGGGGATCGAAGCCGAAGGTCTGGTACCCGGTCTGACGGCCGGCGCCTGGCGGTTCGCCGTCACCGCGATCGTTACTGCCGGGAACGAGAGCTGCCCGTCGGAGGCGGTTCAGGTGGAGGTCGGCATTCAATGACACGGTACGCGGGACACGAGGCGAAGGGTATCCGACGACTGCTTCTCGTGGTCGCGATCTGCGCCACTCCCCTGTCGCTGGGTATCGCCGCGG
>JARRPA010000234.1:0-7891 GCA_037383305.1 Gemmatimonadota bacterium
GGTCGGAGTCGACTTTCTGCGAGATCGTCTGGCCGGGGAGGTTGCCGTTTGAACGCGTATTATCCGGCTTTTCTCGATCTGCGAGACAAATCGTGTCTGGTCGTCGGTACGGGAGGTCTGTCGGACGAGAAGGCGGCGTCTCTCAACCGCGCGGGAGCTCGTGTAAAGCGGGCCGTCCGTTTCGATCCCGAGGATGCTCGAGACGTGTTCTTGATCGTGGCCGACGTCGAGGAGCGGGAAGCCGCGGCGATTCGAGACTTCGGTGATACTCGGAAGATCTTCGTCAACCTCGTGGACAATCCTGCGCTCGATCAGGGAGGGCAGCCGGGCCAGACGTGGGGCTACGCGGTCTTCGGTCGGGTGGTGGACGGGATGGGGGTGGTCGACGAGATCGCGCAAGTGCGGACCGGGCAGAAGGCGGGCATGGGCGATGTTCCCGTCGAACCGGTCCTGATCCTGCGGGCCTACCGGGACGAAAACTGAAGGAGAGGGCCCGGGCGGCACCGCGCCCCCCGGGCCCGTCCACTTCGGATGTTTTTCGGGGCGGGCTCGACGCGCCTCAGACCGCTCCGGACGGGCTGCCGGCGCCCACGACGTCCGCGATCACCTCGAGCGCCATCTCCAGTTCCTCCCGGGAGACGACGAGCGGCGGTGCGATCCGGATCACCTGGTGATGCGTGTCGTTGCAGAGAATGCCGCGCTCCATTAGGGCATTGCAGAAGGGACGGGCGGGGCCGGACTCCTTCCGGATCTCGATGCCGATCATCAGGCCCCGACCGCGAACCTCGGCGATGTGCGGGGACTCGATCTCCCGAAGCCTCTGCTGCAGCCAGGTGCCGAGTTCCAGTGATCGATCGGGCAGCTTCTCATCCAGAACCACGGCCAGGGAGGCCTCGCCGACCGCTGCGCCCAGCGGGTTTCCGCCGAAGGTGGATCCGTGGTCCCCCGGGTGGAATACCTCCATGACGTCCGTGTCGGCGAGGATGCCCGAGACCGGAAATACGCCTCCGCCGAGGGCTTTTCCGACGATCAATACGTCGCCCCGTTCTCCATCCCAGTCCCCGCAGAACATCTTGCCCGTCCGACCGAGCCCGGTCTGAATCTCGTCGTTGAGAACGAGCACACGGTTCTGCCGGCAGATTTCCTGGACCGTCTTCAGGTAGCCGTCCGGCGGCACGACGATTCCGCCTTCACCCTGGATCGGCTCCACGAGAAACCCGACCGTGCGGGGGCCGATGGCTCGCTCCAGAGCATCCGTATCGCCATATGCGATGGTGACGAACCCGGGCGTGAACGGCCCGAACCCCTGACGATACTGGCTCTCGGACGAGAAGCCTACGATCGTCGTGGTCCGACCGTGAAAGTTATTCTCGCATACGATGATCTCTGCCTGGTCCGCCGGTACGCCCTTGACCTCGTAACCCCATTTGCGCGCCGCCTTCAGGGCCGTCTCCACGGCCTCGGCGCCCGTGTTCATCGGCAGGGCGCGCTCGAATCCGGTCGCTTCGCACAGACGGTGAAGGAACGGACCCATTCGATCGTTGTGAAAGGCGCGCGAGGTCAGCGTGAGTCTACCGGCCTGCTGCTCCAGCGCTTCGATGATTCGTGGATGACGATGTCCCTGGTTCACGGCCGAGTAGGCGGCCAGCATGTCCAGATATTTGCGACCCTCGACATCCCAGACCCAGACGCCCTCGCCTCGTTCCAGCACGACCGGAAGCGGTCCGTAGTTGTGGGCGCTCCACTGATCGACTTCACGTATATACTCTGTCGTTCGGGACATCTTCGACTCCTCTATGTCTGTCCACCGCCGTGGTGACCTTCGTGCCCCAGTGCGCGCCGGGCGGGTCGTGCGAACCGAACGTGGAGCGTCGCATGCCGGGGCGCAACGGGATTCGGCCCGGGGGACTGGACAGCGGGACCACCATCGAAGGACAGATCGGCACATGTACATTTTCATCACTCTCCTGCTCGCCCTGATGATCAGCGGATTCGGCGCCGGGTTCGCATTCGCCTGTCGCATGCAGCCCGATGAGAATCGGGACGGCAGCGCTCGCTGAGTCCTGCCCCGAGCGGCTCTCGCAGCGTACGATCCGGTCGTCCCGGGCCTCAGGGCGCCTCGACGTTCAGGATCTCCTCCACCAGGGCCGGTTCGTCCGGCAGCAATTCGGCAGCGGGGAGCCGCGGCACGAGCTCCCTCCATTCCGGCCGCAGCCGGAACGCTTCGGCGAACAGAGGAAGCGACTCCCCGACCCGACCGACGCTGGCCAGCGTCACGGCATGCCAGAATACAGGCTCCGATTCCCCGGGAAGAAGGAGCTCCGCCTTCCGATATTCCTCCACGGCACCGTCCACATCCCCTTCCGTCAGGCGCAGGTCGCCCGCATTCATGTGACGGTACGCGCGAGCGACCCCCAGGAGGCGTGACAGCTCCGCCAGCGGCTCCTTGCTGTCCTCCACCCGCAAATCGTACAGGCGATCATCCCACGGTCGCCCGGAGGGCGTAGCGGCGACCACGAGCAGAGCGGCGGACTGCCGGCCGCGGATGTCTCCGCCTCGGGCCTCGGCCGCCTCCAGAGCCGCGAGGAGGCGATCCGGCAGATCCCCGGTCCCGGTGCTGTACGCCTCGAACATCGCGTCACAGACTCCCTCCCGGTGCATGAGATTCGCCTGAACGGTAAATCCCTCTCCCTGTCGGTCGCAGGCGTGCGAAATGGCGAGGCCTCCCGTCCATGCCGCGGTGGATCCGCTCGCATCGACAAAGCCCAACTGCCGGACTTCGGGCGTGGGATCGGCAGCCAGGAGCCCGGCGAGCGCTTCACTCGCGCTTCGTCCGCTGCGCATGAGCTGGAGCCCGAGAGATCCGTACGAGGGATCGATGAAAGACTGTGTCGCGACTGCGCCCACGCCGCTCTCGGCCCAGGGAACGGTGGAACCGACGGAGAACCAGTGGGACTGAACCGCCACGCCCAGTTCTCCGGTCGCCGGATCGCGGGCGACGATCGAATACGTGTGAACCGGACGGACCGGACGGATGGCGGCATCCCGCGCAGACACCGTCTCCTGGCTCTGAACACCCGTCGCGGTGGCGAGGAGTATCAATGCGGTCGCGAGGCCGGCCCGGTGGTCGCGCAGCTTCATTTCTCTGGCTCCATTCGAACGTTTCGGAGGTCGGGCGGATCGGATGAATCGTTTCCGGGCAGACAGTGTAGACAAGCGAGTCGCGGACCGGAAGTTCGGTGGACATGGCGCCGAATTCCGGCTATGATAACGGTCTGCTTCAGATCGGGAACGGCCCGGGGAGACCCCTGCTTCGAGGTGTGAATGACAAAGCATTTTCGGGATGACGATGGTCGGCGCTGGAAGGCTTGGCTCGCTTCGCGGGATGTGTTCTGGCCCGATCCCGATGACAAGAAGAAGGTGGAGGATCGCGAAGCCGTGATCTTCGTCTGCTTCTCCGATCCGTCGGAGCCGCAGCGCAGGATTCAGTTGCCGGCCGGATCGTTCGAGGAGCTGACCACGGACGATCTGGTTTCGCAGTTCGAGAAGGCGGAGGCGGATCCGGCCATCCGGTAATCGGCCCCACGCCGACGAGATCGCGCAGGGGGCGTGACGCCGGGCACCTCCGGACGTCGCGCCCCCTTTCTGCACCGATGACGGACGTACTCCACAGGCGGAGGCTGTTTCCACGCATGAGCGGCAACAACAAGAATCCAGGTGGTCTGGCCGGCGTAGTGGCGGCCGAGACCGGACTCAGCAAGATCGATGGCGAGAGCGGGAAGCTCTGGTACCGGGGATATGACATTCACGCGCTGGCGAAGGGCGCCGGCTTCCCGGAGGTTCTGTACCTGCTCTGGTACGGTGACCTGCCGAACCGGTCCGAGCTGGCCGCCTTCGAGGGTCTGCTCGCGGCCGAGAGAGAGCTACCGGCGGAGGTGCTCGAGGTACTCCGGGAGCTCCCCACGGACGCGGTACCGATGTCGGCCCTGCGCACGGCCGTTTCGGCACTCGGGTGTGTGGATCCCGAAGCCGAGTCCAATGAACGCGGCGCGGATCTGGCGAAGTCGGTCCGACTGGTGGCGCAGATGCCCACGGTCGTGGCCGCCTTTCATCGAATTCGGGAGGGAAGGGCGACGATCGACCCCGATCCGACGCTGTCGCATGCGGCGAATTTCCTCTACATGCTGAGCGGTGAGCGTCCCGGTGAGACGGCGACGCGCGCTCTTGATACCTCGCTGATCCTGTACCTCGAGCATGGCCTCAACGCATCCACGTTCGCGTGTCGTATCGTGGCGTCGACCCTCTCCGACATGCACTCGGCGATCACGGCGGGAATCGGAGCGCTCAAGGGACCGTTGCACGGCGGGGCGAACCAGCGGGCGATGGAGATGCTGCTCGAGATCGAGAAGGACGGAGACCCGGAGGGGTGGGTGGACCGCGCCCTCGCGGAGGGAAAGAAGATCATGGGCTTCGGCCACCGGGTGTACCGGACGGAAGATCCCCGGGCCACTCACCTTCGCCGCATGTCGGGAGAGCTCTCCGGCGCGGGCGGAGCGGCAGGACTGCACGCCGTTGCGCAGCGCGTGGAAGAGACGATGCTGGATCGTAAAGACATTCCCTGCAATGTCGACTTCTACTGCGCCACCGTGTACGGCAGCCTGGGTCTTCCGCTGGACCTCTATACGCCGCTGTTCGCGATCGGTAGAGTAGGTGGCTGGGCCGGACATGTCATGGAACAGCACGAGAACAACAGGCTGATCCGTCCGCGCGCCGAGTACACAGGCGAGATCGATCGGCACTTCGTGCGACTCGAAGAGCGACGCTGAAACGACAAACTCGAGGGAAGGAGCGGGGGCGCACATGGCTTCCGAGTACAAGTTCGCAGCAGTTCCCGAGGATGGGTCTCCCGTTCACGTCAGTGACGGCAAGGCGCAGGTCCCGGACAATCCGATCATCCCGTTCATCGAGGGTGACGGAATGGGTCCTGATATCTGGGCGGCAGCCGTTCGAGTGTTCGACGGGGCCGTTAAAGCCGCATACGGCGACGAGCGCCGGATTCACTGGATGGAGGTCTATGCCGGAGAAAAGGGACAGCAGGTCGCCGGCGAGTGGTTGCCGCAGGAAACACTGGACGCGATCAGCGAGTTCGGAATCGCGATCAAGGGGCCGCTGACCACGCCGGTCGGCGGTGGGATCCGATCGCTGAACGTGACCCTCCGCCAGAAGCTCGACCTATACGCGTGCGTTCGTCCCTGCCGCTGGATCAAGGGGGTGCCCTCTCCCGTTCGCGAGCCCGAGAAACTGGATGTCGTGCTGTACCGGGAGAACACCGAGGACGTATATGCGGGGATCGAATGGGAGGCGGGCTCCGCAGAGGCGGAGCAGGTGCGGACCTTCCTGAACGATGAGATGGGATGCCAGATCCGGGAGCACAGCGGCATCGGGGTGAAGCCCATTTCCGAGTACGGGAGACGCTGGTCCACAAGGGAAACATCATGAAGTTCACGGAGGGCGCGTTCCGCGAGTGGGGCTACGAAGTGGCGCGCGAGGAATTCGGCGACGTGACGATCACCGAGACCGAGCTGTGGAGTGCGTACGATGGCAAGCAGCCCGAGGGTAAGATCGTGATCAAGGACCGGATCGCAGACGCGATGTTCCAGCAGATCCTCCTCCGGCCGGCCGAGTACGATTTCCTCGCCACTCCGAACTTGAATGGCGACTACCTGTCCGACGCGTGCGCCGCACAGGTCGGGGGTCTCGGGATGGCGCCGGGCGCGAACATCGGAGATCGTGTGGCCCTTTTCGAGGCCACGCACGGTACAGCGCCGAAGTATGCCGGGATGAACAAGGTCAATCCGACGTCTCTCATCCTCTCCGGCGTGATGATGTTCGAGTACATGGGCTGGCAGGAAGCCGCGGATGCGGTGATCGAGGGAATCGAGCGCACGGTGGCCGAGAAGTACGTCACCTACGACCTGGAACGGCAGATGACGGGTGCAACGCTCGCGAAGACATCGGAGTTCGGCGACAGGATCATCCGCAACATGCGGTCGCGGTGAGGTCGAGCCGACGGGTGCGCCCGGACGGACACTGATCTCGTGCCCGGAACCGCCGGAGTCCCGCAGACGCAGCGCTCCCCATCGGTCACGGTCTCCTGGTCGGCTTCGAAGTTGCGCGCGGCCACGTTGGTGCTGACGGTCCTCGCTGTCCTCGTTCCGGCCGAACTCGGCGCCCAGGAGACCGATCGGCCCGCGGCCCGGGACACCCTGAGCGCGGATTCGCTCCGGGCGCCGGCGGACACGCCGGATTCTCCGCCCGATACCCTGATCGGGCCGCTGGACCAGCCGCTCGAGGGTACCCTGGCCGACAGCACGGAGGCGGTTCCCTTTGCCCGATTGCCCGATCTGATCGACCTCCCCGTAGAGGGCGCATCGGTCGTGGTCGCGGACCTGCGACGCGAGGAGCTTCTCCAGAGCAATGCGCTGACGATGCTCGAACTGCTCGAGGAACTCCCCGGGTTGACCCCGCTCAGGGCGAGCTTCTTCGGGGGACCGCACCAGGCCAGTTGGGGAGGACTCGGTCCCGGATTTCTCACCGTCGTCGTCGACGGCAGGGAAGTGCCGACCATGGACGGCGGGCAACCGGATCTGACCCGCTTTCCGATCGCAGCGCTCCAGCGTGTGCGCGTCGTCCGGAGCATCTCCGGCTGGCGCCTGGAGCTCACGTCACTGTCCCGGCGGAAGCCGGACGCCTATTCACGGATCGAGGGGGGGACCGGGGACCCGGGTCTCAGTCGACTGCGCCTCGTATTCGACAACGGTTTCGGGCGAAGCGTACGTGTGGCCGCGAGTGCCGATCTCGTGGATGCGGCGGGCGAATTTCCCTCCTCCGACTTCGATTTCTTCGGACTCCTCGAGTGGACGCCGGGTGACGAGCGCTCCGGCCTCGCGTTCACGTATGAATCCGAGTCCATGGATCGCGAGGTCTACTCCCCGGTCTCCCTCCGTCGAACGGAGCTGTTCCTGCGGGGTCGGTATCCGTTCGGAGACCGGATTCAGCTGCAGATGTTCGGCGGATCGACCGCCTGGAACGCGGAGGACGAGGACGCGCCGCCCGACTCCGTCGCGGGAGATCGTTCCGTCCTGAGCGGGGGAGCGACGCTGCGCGGCACGTGGGACAGGATCGACGCGGGAGTCACGCTCGCGGCATGGGACAGCGAGGTTCACCCGCATCTTCAGCTCGACGCGGATGTCGGTGGACGGGTCATCGGTCCGTTGAGCGCGGAGCTTGGAGGACGGCTCGCATCCTGGGAGGAGTTCGACGTGACGGAACTTCGCGGAGGCATAGCCGTCGACTTGCCGCTGCAGCTGACGCTCCGGGCTGGTGCGGCCGCCGGTACCCGTGGCGTCTCGTATCCGACGTTCGGCCAGGCGGACTCCGTGGGCTTCACGTTATGGAACGGTCGACTCGATCTCGCGCTTCCATCCGTGACTCTCTATGGACTGGCCGAACGCCAGGAGCTCGACCGGCAGCTTCCGTTCCGATCTTCCTTCGACCGATACCAGGAGCCGATCGAAGGGCCGGCCACGCTGACGGCATTCGAGATCGGCGGCTCCGTACCGATTCTTCCCCTCTCGTGGTTGATCGAGGACGCGAGCCCGCTGCGCCTCGACGGCTTCTGGCGTTACCAGAGTCTCGACGCAGGGGCGGAGGCGATGTACGTGCCGCAGTATCTGGCCCGGGGCACCCTTGGATTCGACGACGAGTTTTTCGAGGGAAACCTCGGAGTCCGGCTCGCACTCGGTCTGAAGCACCGCGCTACCATGGGGGTCCCGACGGCGACGGCCGCAGCGGAACCGTCTTCCGCACTCGTGGGCGTCCCCGCATACAC
>JARRPA010000235.1:0-4821 GCA_037383305.1 Gemmatimonadota bacterium
GCGGTCGAGTATCCCCGCATGCGACCCGAGCAGGTGCTGTTCACCTACTTCCATTTCGCCGCCGATCAGACGCTGACGCAGGCGACGCTCGACAGAGAAATCGTCGCGATCGCGTACGAGACGGTACAGCTGCCAAACGGGGAGCTTCCCCTCCTCACGCCGATGTCCGAGGTGGCAGGTCGGATGGCGGTCCAGGAAGGTGCGAAGTACCTGGAGAAGACGCATGGCGGCCTAGGACTGCTGCTCGGTGGCGTACCCGGTGTTCTGCCTGCCGAAGTCGTGATTCTCGGTGGGGGCGTGGTGGGCACGAACGCCGCGAAGATCGCCGCCGGATTCGGGGCGCACGTGACGATCCTGGACGTGGACCTCAATCGGCTCCGATACCTGTCGGACGTGATGCCGGCCAACGTCGACACGTACTTTTCGAATCGTCACAACATTCTGGAGCAGATCGCCCGGGCCGACATCCTGGTCGGTGCAGTGCTGCTTCCGGGGGCGAAGGCACCGAGCCTGGTGAAGCGGGAGGATCTCGCGGTGATGAAGGATGGATCGGTGATCGTGGACGTGGCCGTGGACCAGGGCGGATGCATCGAGACGGTGAAGCCCACCACTCACGAAGATCCGATCTACGTCGTGGACGGGGTGGTGCACTACTGTGTCGCCAACATGCCCGGTGCGGTGCCGCGCACCTCCACGCTCGCCCTGACGAACGCCACGTTCCCATACGCGATGGATCTGGCCAACAAAGGTTGGAAACGGGCGTGCCACGAGGATTCCACTCTGGCCCTCGGCGTCAACGCGGTCGGAGGAAAGCTGACGTATTCCGCGGTGGCCGAGGCATTCGGATTCGACTGCGTCCCGCTCGCCGACGTGATGTGAAGCGAGGAAGGGCGGGGCCCGCGGGCCTCGCCTTTCCCCGATTTTCGACGGACTCTAGATTCCCGGTCCTTCTGGCGCGGAGTTTGCCTCGTCCGGAGAGAGATCGGCGGCGTGATGTGCGGGGACATCACGCTGCGCACTCCCGTCGCGTTCGCCTCCCCGGAACCAGAACACGGACCACCGCATGTGGAAACGGTTTCTATCCGGCAATATTCTGCCCCTGAACGATGTCGGGGTCGATCTGGGGACGGCCAATACGCTCGTATACGTGCAAGGTGAGGGAATCGTCCTCAACGAGCCGTCGGTCGTCGCAGTCAACAAGGGATCCGGGCAGATCGAGGGAATCGGGCTCGAGGCGAAGCGCATGCTCGGCCGCACGCCACACGGAGTGGAAGCGGTGCGTCCGCTGAAGGACGGCGTCATCGCGGACGTCGACGTGACCGAGATCATGCTGCGGTACTTTCTCAAGTCGGTCACGGCGAATCGGTTCTTCAAGGTGCGCCCCCGCGTGGTCGTGGGCGTTCCGTCGGGAATCACGGAGCTCGAGCGGCGGGCCGTTCGTTCCAGCGCCCATGCGGCGGGCGCAAAGGAAGTCTACATGGTATCGGAGCCGATGGCGGCCGCGATCGGCGTCGGGCTTCCCGTCGAAACGCCGACCGGGAACATGGTGATCGACGTCGGTGGCGGCACCACGGAGATCGCCGTGATCGCACTTTCCGGACTCGTGGCCGAGACCTCCATCCGCGTCGGAGGCGACGAGCTGGACGAAGCGATCGTCTCCTTTCTGAGGAAGAACTACAACCTGCTGATCGGGGAACCGACCGCCGAAGCGATCAAGATCCAGATCGGCTCGGCCTACCCGACGGATGAAGAACGTGAGATGAGCGTCAAAGGGCGTGATCTCGTGTCCGGAATCCCGAAGACCGTCCGTGTGAATTCTGCCGAAATCCGGGAATGCATGCTGGAGCCGATCCAGCAGATCGTGGGCGCCGTTCGCCGCGCGCTGGAGATCACGCCCCCCGAGCTCGCAGCCGACATCGTCGACCGGGGGATCGTGATGACGGGAGGAGGCTCGCTGATCCGCGGTCTGGATCTGCTCCTTCAGGAAGAGACCGGGCTGCCGATCCACGTGGACGAGGAGCCGCTGACCTGTGTGGTTCGCGGCTGCGGGAGGATCCTCGACGACCTGGGCCGCTTCCGGAACGTGCTCGCGACCTGAAGGCGGGGCGTTGCGCTATCTCACCGCCGGCCGCCCGGAGAGTCAGCGCCGCGACCTGCTGATCGCAGTCGGTCTCGCCTTCCTATCCCTCTTCATCGCCGGCATGAGCCCGGATTCCCGGCTGGCGGTCACGCGGGTCGTGCGCTCGACCGTACTGGCCCCCTTCCTGGGAGCGCACAGGGTGTTCGCGCGAAGCGCGGAGCTCACCGAGCGGGTGACGGCACTGGAACTGGAGCGGGAGCGGCTGGCAGTCGAGGTGCTGCAGTCGGCCAACCTGAAGCTGGAGAACCGCCAGCTTCGGATCATCGCCGGCCTGCCCGAACGTCGCGCCGGTGACTTCGCGGTCGGAGAAGTGACAGCCGGCGCACCCGAGACCGGCGCTTCGCATACCTTTCTATTCCGCACGCGCGAGGGTATCGAGCCGTTGACTCCGGCGGGCATATCGACGCCCCAGGGGCTGCTCGGCGTGCTGCGAATCACCGACGGCGGCAGCGGGCTCGGGGAATTCTGGACCCATCCCGATTTCCGGGTCGGGGTCCGCACTCCGGATGGCTCCGCGACCGGAATCCTCCGGGCCTATCCAGCGGAAGGCGGTGAGACCATGATGCTGCTGGATGGGATTCCGTTTCAGACCAGCCTTGCCGCCGGCACACTGCTCGAGACGTCGGGCGAGGGAGGGGTTCACCCGCCGGGCGTGCCGGTGGGCCGTGTCGTTCGAGAGGAGGATTCCCGCTCCGGCTGGTCGCATTCCTACCTGGTGGCGCCGCTCGTGCGACCCGGTCAGGCCCGGGTCGGGCTGGTCTGGCTCGTGCGCTCCCTGCTGGAACCGGGTCCGGAGAAAGTCGGGATCGATTCCACTAGCGCCGGCCAGGAACCAGGTCGGAGCGATCGTGTTTCCTCCGATTCGGGCGACTGAGCGAGTCGATGGACGTCGAACGTTCGGCGTGGGCATGGAGCCTCGCAGGCATTGCCACCCTCCTGGTGCTTCACTTTCTCTTCCGACCTCTTCTGGTTCGACTTCCCGTCGCTCCGAATCTCCTGGTCGGTGCGCTCCTGCTCGCGACGCTGCGGCTTCGTTCGGGTCACGCAGCGGTCCTCGGATTCGGCCTCGGCATTCTGGAGGCATCGATGGCGCTCGAGGGAATGGGGAGCTACGCGCTGGCGCTCACGGTCGTCGGATACGTGGGAGCCCGCTCGCGGGATCTTCTCTTCGCCGACGCCCGGTTCTACGTCTTCGGCTACGTGTTCGTCGGGACCTGGCTGGCGGAAATCGTCCTCCTGCTGCTCGGAACTTCCCCGGCGGGTCCGGTGCGCCTGATCCTGGGGAGCGGTGCGGATGCTCTCCTGACCGCCACCATCTGCGGCGGTGTCGAAGCCCTGACCGCGTCGCTCTCGGCGCGCCAGGTTTGAGCGTCCCGTGACCGGCTCGAATCGGAACGGAGACGCCCGTCCCGGAGGCGTCCGGAGTCAGTCGGATGTGGATCGAATGCGGGCTCGACGTGCGAGGATGGCGCTGGGCGTGCTTTTCGTCGCTCTCGGATCGCTCATGGTCGCGTTCTTCCGTCTGCAGGTGGTGGGCCAGGAGGAGTATACGCTGCAATCGACGCAGAATCGGCTGCGGGCGATCTCGATTCCTCCCCCACGAGGTTCCCCGTGGCTGGGTCTGGATTCCGGGAGAATCGAGGAGCTGCACGACCGGTTCCGAGAGAGCCCGGGTACGGCGCTCCTGGTCGATGACGACCTGGAGCTCTCCGTGGTTGCTGCGATCGAGGCCCGACGGCCGCAGTTCCGCATGGTCCTGATCGACACACATCCGAGCCGGCGGTACCCTCCAGGCTCGTCCATCGGTCACGTGATCGGGTACGTGAACGAGATCAGCGAGTCGGAGCTGGAGCTTCCGACATTCGCGTCGTACGAAGCGGGGCGGATCATAGGAAAGAAGGGAATCGAGAGACAATACGAGCTGGAGCTCGGCGGCGAACCCGGCGTTCGATTCGTGGAGGTGGACGCCCGGGGATCGATCGTCGGCGAATTCGGGCCCCGGCCCTCGGTACCGGCGACCCCGGGTGCCGACCTGACGCTGGGCCTCGATCTGGAGTTGCACGAGCTCGTCGACTCGATCTTTCCCGACACCATGAAGGGCGGAATCGTAGCCCTGGACCCGAGATCCGGCGAAGTCCTTCTGCTCTACAGCTTCCCGACCTTCGATCCGAACCAGTTCGTGGGGGGCATCTCCTCGGCGGACTGGTCGGCGCTCCGTGACGATCCCGCCCAGCCGCTCCTGAATCGCGCGCTCAGCGCCCTGTATCCGCCCGGATCGACCTGGAAGCCGATCATTGCGAGCGTCGCTTTGCGCGATGGGATCGCCGGCATTGATGACTACATGCCGAACGGGTGCACGGGGGTTCTTCAGTACGGGAACCGGCCGTTCCGGTGCTGGAAGCGATCGGGACACGGAGCGCTGAACATGTCCGGCGCGATCAAGGAGAGCTGCAACGTCTACTTCTATCAGCTTGGCATGAGGATCGGGCTGGACTCCCTGCTGGCCGGGGTGGATGGTCTCGGTTTCAACGAGGCCACCGGAATCGATGTTCCGGGTGAGGTCGCCGGCCGGTTCCCACCCTCCCGCGAGTGGTACGACCGGAGATTCGGGCGGCGTGGCTGGACCGAGTCCGTCGTACTGAACCTGTCGATCGGCCAGGGCGAGACCGAGCAGAGCCTGC
>JARRPA010000236.1:0-4329 GCA_037383305.1 Gemmatimonadota bacterium
CAACGCTCCATCCACCATCTGAAGGGTATCGCCGGGGAGACCGACGATCCGCTTCACGTAATTCGTGTTTTCCGCCTGACGGGCTCGAGGCGGTGGCTCGAACACCACGATGTCGCCCCGTTCAGGCGGATCGAAAGCCGGAAGCCGAACGTTCGTGCCGGGTATCTCGGCTCCGTAAACCATTTTGTTGACGAGAAGAAAGTCCCCCACGAGCAGCGTGTTCTCCATCGAGCCGGTGGGAATCTGAAACGCCTCGACCACGAAGGTCCGCACCACGAGAAAGAGCAGGAACGCGACCGCGATCGACTTCGTCCATTCCCACGCCCATCGGCCGAACGAGCCCTGCTCGTCCGCGTGCCGACCCTGCTTCTGTTCGTCCTTCGATGCCATGTCCACCCTTCTCGATTCCTGACCGATGGTTCGGCCTGTTTCGCCGCGGGCCTTCATTCTTCACCGAGTGTTCATCTGTGCTTCAACACCGCCGGGCCGGATCTCGTTCCGGTCGCGTTTAAGCCCGCGCAAGTCCGCCGTGACCGCCGCGCCCTCAATCACCGGCGACGTTCATGCGGATCGTCAGCCTCCCGTCTTCGAGATCGATCGCCGCCACCCGCGCCGGCAGAGGTATGAGCAGATCGGAACCGCTGGCATCCACACCGGGAATCTCGATTCCCTGGAGAACGAAAGGCACCATCATGGCCGGAACGACCAGCGCGCCATAGGCCTCCAGCCGATCCGGCAGGACGACCGCCGAGACGATGAGCACCGAGTCCCGGAGGTCCACGAGCGGCTGCTCGAGTCCATCCGGTAGCTGAGGAGCCACGCGATATGTGAGCAGGCTCTGCAATTCCGCTGCGCTCAGCGAGACGGCCGCGGACTCCGATGTGGAGAGCGAGAGCAGCTTTTCCTCCGCCTGGCGGGCCAGGCCTTCGCTCGGCTCCGACGTCGAAATCCCGATCTCGACCCGGCCCAACGAGGCAGAAATCGCGTCCCGATAGTGCCAGGCTCCCAACGCCGTGACGGCGATCACGGTCAGGCACCCGATGCGCGCGAGAAAGTTCTTGATCACGTCGGCCGGCTCCGTTCTTTCCGTGGCGTTGGGCGTTCCTCTCGTCCTCGCTCCCTTACGAACATCGAGATTCGCAGGGTTCAGCTCGCCTCATCGATCTGCCGCGAGGCGTGCAGAGCGCACCGGGCGGTACTCGGCGCCGCCCGGGCCGGGACGGCTTTCCATCAGCTCGATCGACCCGATCTCCACCTCGGCTTTCAAAGCCAGGCGCCCGGCGTGGCGCTCGAAGTCCCTTAGATCACCCGGCTCGGCCCGTCGGTCCACCCGTCCCACCGTCACGTGCGGCCGGAACGGCCGCTCCTCCCTCTCCACCCCGAACTCGGTCATCCGCCGATCCAACGCGTCATGCAGCAACCTGAGCCGCGGACCCGATTCCACTCCGACCCAGATCACGCTCGGGCGCCTGGGCGAGGGAAAGGCTCCGACGCTCCCGAGCCTCACGACGATCGGGCTCGTGTTTCTCGCGATTTCGTCGACGGCCGACTCCAGCGTGGCCAGTCGCTCCCGGTCCTGCGAACCCAGGAACTACAGGGTGAGGTGGATACTCGCAGGCGGAACCCATTTCGCGGGAATACCTGCGGCCGCCAGCTCGGATCCGATCTCGGCGATCGACCGGCAGACCGTCGCCGGCAGATTCATCGCGACGAACAATCGCATGCCCGCACCACCTTTCGGCCCCGAACCCCGAATCGGATCATCAGGCCGCTACTCTGCCATCGGACAGCTTGCCCGGCGCATCGACCGCGGGCAAGAGGAATCTTTTCCCTCGCTACCCCGCCGCGTACGATAGGAGCCTGGCTCGAGGAAGAATTCCGAGGCCGATCCCGCCGGCCGCAGACTCGTCCGGCGAACCGACCCCGAAACTGCGACGAGAGATGAACGCATACCGGATCACGGTCAGTAAGGAGCACCTGGTATTCGCCGCCGGCCACTTCATCACATACGGCGGAGGAGAGTGCGAGACCCTCCACGGGCACAACTACCGTTCGGGAGTGACTCTGTCCGGCGGGATGGACGAAAACGCCCTGGTCTTCGATTTCGTTCTGCTGAAACGGGAGCTGGAATCGATCGTCGGCCCGCTCGATCACCGGATGCTGCTTCCGAGCGCAAACCCACTTCTCGAGATCCAGACCGCCGACGGCGAGGTGCACGTCCGCCACGGAGAGCGACACTACCTGTTTCCCGAAGCAGACGTGGTCATTCTGCCGATCCAGAACACGACCGCGGAGATGCTGGCCACCTGGATCCTCGACCGACTCGTGGAACGAATGGCGGCCCGCGGCGCTTCCAGCGTGCACGAGATCGAAGTCGAGGTCGAGGAGTCTTTCGGGCAGTCGGCCTTCTGCCGGCGGCGCGTCGCATTCTGAATCGCCACGCACCCGATTTCCGACCGGATCCGCCGGCCCCGGCAGAAACACTGCTCCGTTGATCACTCGAATCGTCCCGGATCCGCCCGCGCCCGAGGCGCTGTTCCGGCGCCTGGCGCACCGACCGTGGAGTCTGTGGCTGGACAGCGCCGACCCGCGCCCCGATACCGGCGACTGGTCGTTCATGGCAGCGGATCCTTTCGGCGTACTCGTGGCGGAGCGCGGCCGGGCGCGATGGGTCGGAGCGGACGGAACCGAGCGGACGGCACGTGGGGGCCTCGATCTTCTCGAGGAACTGATGCGTGAGTCTGCGGCGGCTCTCGATTACGAGGGCGAAGCGCCCGGCTTTCCCTTCCGAGGAGGCGCCGCCGGCTTTCTCGGCTACGAATTGGGTGCGGAAATCGAAGATCTGCCACCGCCGAGGCTCCGGGACCTCGACCTGCCAGATCTGGAGCTCGCATTTTACGACTGGGTCGTGGGCTGGAACCATCGCACGGGCGATTGCTCCATATTTTCGACCGGCTTGCCGCTCTCAGGCCGCGAGGCGAGGGCGCGGGCCGGGGAGAGGGCCGTCGACGTATTCCGGTGGATCCGAGGGGGGAGCGCACCGGGAGAGCCCCTCCGGGGGCCGCTGGCATCTCAATGGAATCGGGGCGCCCGTGCGCGGAGGCCCGAGATCCGCGACGGCCCGGCGGATGGAGCCGGTCTGCGCTCGAGTTTCACGCGGCGGGCGTACGAAGCCGCCGTCCGGAACTCGATCGAGAAGATCCGCGCAGGCGACATCTTTCAGGTCAATCTCTCGCAGCGATTCCGGGCTCCGGGCCCCGCCGACCCGGCCGACTTCTTCTGCGAGCTGCGCCGACGGGCCCCCGCACCCTTCGGGGCCTGGTTCGCAGGATCCCACGGAACGATCGCGAGCGCCTCTCCCGAGCGTTTCGTCAGGATGTCGGCCGGGAGAGAGATGGAGGCGAGGCCGATCAAAGGCACCCGCCCCCGGGGAGATACGCTCGCCGCGGACCGGCGGCTGGCGGATGAGCTCCGGGCGAGCGACAAGGACCGGTCAGAGAATCTGATGATCGCCGACCTGCTGCGGAACGACCTGTCACGCGTCGCACGTCCCGGGACGGTGCGCGTGTCGGAGCTCTTCCGGCTCGAATCGTACGCGACCGTTCATCATCTCGTCTCGATCGTACGCGGAAGAGCCCGGCCTGAAATCGGCCCGGTCGATCTGCTTCGCGCTCTGTTTCCCTGCGGGTCCGTAACCGGGGCGCCGAAAATCCGAGCGATGGAAGTGATCGCCGAGCTGGAGCCGGTCGCCCGGGGCCCCTGCTACGGCTCCGTCGGCTGGATCGGCTTCGAGGGGGAGATGGACCTCAGCGTTGCGATCCGAACGATCGTTCTCGTCCACGGCGAGGCCTTCTTTCATGCCGGGGGAGCGATTGTCTCGGAATCCGACCCGGAGTGCGAGTACCGCGAGACCCTCGACAAGGCGAGGGCGCTCGCCGCCGCCTTGTCGTTCGAGATCTGATCGTGATCGTACTGATCGACAATTACGACTCGTTCGTATTCAATCTCGCTCGGTACGTGGAGGAGCTGGGCGAGTCCACGCTCGTGATTCGGAACGATGCCGCCTCGGTCGAGGACGTGCTGCGACTGGGTCCCTCGCACCTGATTCTCTCGCCCGGGCCCTGTACTCCGGCCGAGGCGGGTATCTGCGTCGATCTCATCCGCGCTGCGTCGACGCGAATCCCCTCACTGGGAGTCTGCCTCGGACACCAGTGCCTCGCCGACGCTTTCGGCGCGCGAATCGTCAGGGGGCAGCCCGTGCACGGCAAGGTCAGCGACGCCCGGCACGACCGTCGGGACCTGTTCACGGGCCTTACCGACCCGCTGCAG